>CAMATR010000298.1 GCA_945861175.1 Chitinophaga pinensis
CAAGATTTCTTTGAAACCTATTTAAAATAGTAGAATTTACCAAGAAGAATTTGTAAGGCTTTCATTTTGAGAGCCTTTTTTTGTCCGTTCAAATTGATGATTATTGCGATTATCAAAAGATTATAGCTTTAAAGAAATTGTAATTTAATCTTTGTAAAAAAAACAATGAAAAATAGTACTACAATTTTTATTCTTCTTTTTGCATATTCTCTTGCCTTTGGACAAGAAGTTGTCTCAAAGAAATTAGGAAAAAGCTACGGAACATTTAAGGTTGACACTTCACTTTCTGTCTCTATTAAGGAAGTTTTAAATGGACTAGAAGCTAAGAATGATCGTGTTGAATTTACTTTTCTGGCACCATTGGCAGAAATTTGTCAGGCAGCGGGCTGCTGGGTGAGTATCGACAAAGGAAATGGAGAAACATTTCGTATTCGATTTAAAGATCACTTTACTATTCCAGTAAAGACCATGCCTGGAACAGAAGCCTATTTTCATGGCTATGCCTATTGGGATGAGATTTCTGTTGAAATGCAAAAACATTTTGCTGAAGATGCTTTAAGATCGAAAGAGGAAATTGATAAAATATCAGCACCTATCAAAGAAATGTGCTTTGAAGCAGATGGTATTGTATTGGTTGAAAATAAAAGTAAAAAATAAACTAAAACACAATTAGATTGCAAAACAAAGGCGGGATATATCTTCCCGCCTTTTGCTTTTCTTAGTAACAATATTTATTGCTTTCAATGATCTTCGTTGCAATCAACTGTCGCGCTGTTTTTGGATTAAATGGTTCCGTTTTTGTAAATCTTTTTAAGCCCATTAACATCATACGTAATTCATCCCCTTCTGCAAAAGAATTCAATGCATCTTTGCCTGCTTTTTCTATGCGGTCAGCTGTGTCATAGAAGTAGGCTTTGACAATTGCAATTTGCGCTTCGCAAGCAGCTTCACCTTTCATACTAATCATTTTTTCGACACGTAATAAAACAGACTCAGCCTGATAAACCCAAATGGTCAAGTCAGCAATATTCATAAGGATTTCTTGCTCTTTGGAAAGGCTCTGCATCAGTTTTTGAACAGCACTTCCGGCAATCATTAAAATAGTTTTTTTAAAATTCTCCAAGTATTTTTGTTCGTTTCCAAACACCCCCTCAGGGGCATCGCCCATTTCGGGAATACTCATAAGTTCTCCAGCTACTTTCATCGCAGGTCCCATCAAATCGAGTTCACCTTTCATCGCGCGACGAAGAAGCATGTCCACAGTAAGCATGCGATTGATTTCATTTGTGCCTTCAAAAATTCTATTGATACGAGCGTCTCGATAGGCACGTTCAACAGGTGATTCTGAAGAGTAACCCATTCCTCCGTACATTTGAACGGCTTCGTCTACAACATAATCTAAGCATTCTGAACCTGCCACTTTCAGCATCGCACATTCAGCAGCGAATTCCTCTATTCCCTTTAATGTGGCTTGACCTTTTGACATGCCCCCGGCAATTAATCCTTCGATTGCATCCTCAATATTCTGACCTGCCCGATAAGTCGCAGATTCTAGCACAAAAGTACGGATGGCTTGTTCAGCAATTTTGTAACGAATGGCCCCATATTTTGAAATAGGTCTCCCAAATTGTTCCCGTTCATTGGTGTATTTTACACTATCCGAGATAGCTGCTTTGGAACCGCCAAGAACTCCAGCTGCTAATTTTATTCGACCGATATTCAAAATATTGATAGCGATTTTAAATCCGTTTCCTCTGTCGGAAAGCATATTTTCCAGAGGAACTTTTACATTATTGAAGAAAACTTGACGTGTTGAAGAGCCTTTAATCCCCATTTTCTTTTCCTCAGGATTTAGGCTTATTCCTTCCCAGTCTGCCTCTAAGAGAAATGCTGAAAGGTTAGTGTCGTCATCGATCTTTGCAAAAACCGTCATGAAGTTGGCAAACCCACCATTCGTAATCCACATTTTTTGTCCGTTTAAGACATAGTGTTTTCCATCCGCTGATAAAACAGCTTTTGTTTTACCAGAGTTTGCATCTGAACCTGAACCTGGCTCAGTAAGACAATAAGCGGCTTTCCATTCTCCGGTTGCAAGTTTTGGGATGTATTTTGTTTTTTGCTCTTCTGTGCCGTAATAGAGTAGAGGCAATGTTCCGATTCCCGTATGAGCACCATAAGCCACTGAAAATGAATAACCTTTGCCAAGATGTTCTGTTGCTAATAAGGATGTTTTAAAGTCAACACCCATTCCGCCAAAATCTTCTGGAACTGTCATTCCAAGCATGCCCAGTTCTCCTGCTTTATCGAGAAGAGAGGGCATTAAGCCTTCTTCCATTTTATCGATGCGATCTAAGTTAGGAACTACTTCTTGGTCAATAAAATCATCGCACATCTGACTGATCATAAGCTGTTCTTCGTTCCATTCTTCTGGAATAAAAATTTCTTGAGGTGCTGTCTTTCTTATTAAAAACTCTCCCCCTTTTAAAGGATTAGTGCTTACAGATTCCATATTGTATTCTCTTTTATTAATTGTCGTGCTACTAAAATAGTAAAGGTTTTAATACTATGCACGCATATCAAAGAAAATATTTTTTGATAATAGAATTTGAGAATGGTTTAATTTTGGATTTTTATTTGGCAATCGCAATTTTCAGCTTCTTTCCTTTTACTTTTTCTTGCGAAATTCTCTTAAATAGGTTAGGTATATTGTTTCTCCGAAGCGCCACGAAGGAGGAGTAATCAAGCACAGTTATTAGACCGATGTCTTCTTTTTTCAAACCGCCCTTTTGCCCGAGGAAGCCTACAATGTCGATCTTATTAATTTTATCTTTTTTGCCTCCACTGAAATAAACAGTAATCCAATCGCTTTCAATAGGATATGATAAATCCTTATCAATCTTGCACTCTTCAGCTGGAAGATTTAAATAATCTGGAGTTTCTTCATCCGAATTAATCATAAGATAGGCGGAACCATCTGCTTTCATTCTTGCAGTTCGTCCATTGCGATGAATGAAGGCTTCCTGTGATTGCGGATATTGAAAATGCACGACATGCTGAATTTCGGGAATATCGAGTCCGCGTGAACCGAGGTCTGTGCAGACTAATGTGTGATAACTGCCGTTGCGGAATTTAATAAGCGCACGCTCTCTATCATCTTGTTCCATTCCTCCATGATAAGCGATAGACTCGTAATTTGAATTTTTTAAAAAATCAGTTATAGATTCTGTTGCCTCACGAAAATTGCAGAAAACAATCGTTGGCTCCCCCTGAAAAGAGCATAGAAGTTCGAAGAGTTTTTCAAATTTATTGGAAGACTTTACTGAAACTTTATAAAATGTAATATTCGGTGCTTGATCTTCTGAAAGGTAGTTAATGATTTCGGGTTGGCGAAATTTCAAATAACCAGGAAATTCAGCCATAGATGTAGCAGATACGAGCGTCGTTTTCT
>CAMATR010000299.1 GCA_945861175.1 Chitinophaga pinensis
GAGGCTGATACTGTTACCATTGCCTTGGCTGTGCGACCACAATCCACCGGTTGGAGTAGCTCCAATATCAGATAGTGTAAGCGTTTTCATTCCCTTGCACAACTGCTTGGGCATCGCCTTGAATCGAAGTTGCGTGGTGTCGATCTGGATATCCGTTTTGAACGACGTGTAGCAGCCGTTGTTGGAACTAAACTCCGACAAAACATAATACCGAGCGTCTTTGTAATAGTATTTGAAAATACTGTCTCGCACTGTGTGAATCGTGCTTCCGTTGACATCAATCACAGAGTATTGACCCATCCAATAATTGCTAGAAAAGGTTGATGTCGCCGCGAGGGTGAGCGTATCAGGTCCGCAGTGCGACAAACTACTCGCTTGCTGCAAACTGTAAATCGTATCCACCGGCAACACGAAGGTCTTAGACGACATACAACCGCTATCGTCTCGAAGAGTAAGTTTGAGTGATGTGGCGCCCGTTAAGTTCATTGAAAGGGTATCTTTGAGTCCGAACATCGCCTGTCCGTTCACCTCCCAGCTGTAATACACTTTGGATTTGAAATTCTTGACGTTGCTCGCGAAGTATACTTTGGAAGAATCCTTAAGACAAACCGTGTTCCGGTTAAGTCCGAAATCCAAGCCTGGCCACAATTTTTTCATATCCAGCGAGTCGATCACCGTTTTTCCCGTGCATTTGCAACTCGATGCAAACGGCATCACAAAGCACTTTACATAGTATTTTTTTGGCAAGAGGCCCGAATAAAGCAGGTCAGTGGAATTCGTGGTATAAATTGCTGGCGACGACAATGAACCTTCATGAACTGTCCATGTAATCTTGACAGCCACATCAGAATTTACCGTTTTTAGCACACCCTTAACGTTATTACAACCATTCGCAGTTACAACAATTTCTGGCTTTAGAGGCTTGTGGACGTATACAGGTACGGAGCGTGCGGCTTCACCAGAAACCCAATTTGAATCGGCATGCACCCGCAATGTAACGATGCCCGGTGCTGAAGAATAGTCGCCAGGTTTAGCAACCATTTTTATACGAAAGGTGGGAGTCGAGTTCCCTGATAGATAATCAGTTGAAAGGCTAGCATTGGGGAAGTTTCCATCCAATGAAGCTGTGTATTTATGTATTGCTTTTGTTACTTGGGTTTTGATGCTAATTGTTTGAGAGTCATCTTCGCAAAGATCAACTGTTGCAGGCAGTGAAAAAGTAGGAAATAACGTTCCGTTATGCGCCGGATTGTTATTAATATTTTCATTTGTTGTGATGTTTTGAGCCAATGTAGTAAATCCCAAATACACCCAATTGCCCTTGCTATCCTTTCTATACTGATGACCGCGCATTGCGCATTGACTTGATTGCGCATAGTATTTGGGTGACCCATTGCCAGCCGTAAAAACAATATCCGAAGTGGTTGGGTTAAAATAAAAACCTTGCGGTGGATTTGCATTGGGCTTAGCAGAACACGTATTCGAACTGTCAACGCAGAAGGTATAAAATGGAGCGGTTGGAGAAATTCCAGATTTGTAAGAAAACGACATTCCGGGGATGAAAGATGTTTGAGGCTGAATTAATTCTACCACAACAGAATCACCATATTTGCCATAAAAACCGGGGTTGTAATAGTTTGTTGCGTAACAGTTCTGCGCGGAGTATTCTAAGATTTTTGAAAATCCAACATGCGATGGAATCAACATTTCGTTATTTACAGGAAAATCCTTGATGTATATCCGCGTTGTGACCGTTGGGCTCATGCATCCCTTGGAATTCATATAATACATGTCAAAACACCATATATCACTTGTAAAATCGCAGGTCAAGTCCAAAAAGGAAGATTTAACGTTGATTGCTGATTTTACTTTGGCATTGTTGAGATCCAATGTACATTTAAAAATGATACAATAGTATTTATTTATCCTATAATTACTCCAACTATTTTGTTGTAATAATTTACTCGTATCCTTTTGTGTGTAATAGTAACCACGTACATATGGCGCGTCAAGCTTATAGTAATTTCCTGCGGAGTCATACACTCGAAGAATTATTGTAGTATCAGCTGTTGCCCAATCCGCTGGAGTTGGCGTGTTTGCGAGATCTTTAAAATTATGACAAGCATAAAGCATGTTACAAGTGACTTCATACTTGCTATTGGCTAGCGACTTCACACTAACCCATCCGCCGCAAGCCCATTTATTAGCGACTCCACCACCACCCATCAATGGGCTGGACATAGCAAACAATATAGTAAATAAGAAAAACGTGCGTAGTTGTTTGATCATAATACAATGACTAAATTTATCTAAAGGTTGCAGATGCTAATTTAGCAATAATTCAATACAAGCAATAAAAATAATTAAAAGTACTCAAAAAAACATCAATTAAAACACAATCCTTCTGAAACAGCTCCTTGGTTTTCCTTCCATCATAAAAAGTCAACCCTGAAATTGTAAACAGTCACATTACCTACGACCGATTTTATATTTGATACCCAGACTCAGCATGTAAATTGGTGCATCTTGATATTGTTCATAATCATACTTGCTTGTTAGTGGTCCCCATGACGGCTCATTATTTAACTTCTCATATAAAATACTTACATAGAAGCTAGATCGTCTTTTTGGCAATTGGTAGGTGTAATTTACAGTGTAACAAATGCCATTACCTAGGTAAAGATAGTAACGTTGATTAAGGTTGTTATTAATGAAGGCTGTTGATGGACGAGCCATAGTTATACCACAGCCGATATTTAACGATGAATTGGTTTTATGAAGTATCCTATATTTGGGCAATAGCCTTAATTGAGACAAGTTAAAGGGGAATTCAGTTACTCCAGTTGTTGAATCGAGGACCCTAGAATGCTTGATATATCTGAAACTGGAGTGGTCAAGAGAGAATTCCAATGAAAAATTCTTTAGGGAAGCATCCAAGCCCAATGTTAAACCAGAATTAAACGGATAAGACCGGGTGGAGTTTGATCCATCCGAATATCTCTTATTGTATTTAAAACAATACGGCGATATTACACCCGCTTTAAAACTATAGATAATCGAATCCTTGGGAATAGCCTTAATTCCTGAAACGGAAAAAACTGTGATAAGTAAAATGGTTATTTTTTCTTTCATTTCAGAAAATGGATGTACGGCATCAAGTTCATTAGGACAAGTATTAACAAAGCTAAGTGATTGATTATTATATTGCAATAGGGGTACTTGCATATTAGACTAAGAGATAATTATGGTTATTTATTTGAAGGCAGTGAATTATGTAAAACCAATCCTGAGCCAAACGGAATATTTCAACCGAAGCGGTTTCTCTAACGCAATAAATGAATGGTTTGGGTGAGGTTGATGCTTCGCCCATTGACATCGGTCCCTAAAAAAACGGCGACATACACACCGGAAGAAACAAGATTTGCATTCCATCCGGA
>CAMATR010000300.1 GCA_945861175.1 Chitinophaga pinensis
TTGCTTGATGCCACAAGAATCACTGGGGTTACTCTTACTGAAAGTCTGGCTATGTATCCAGTATCGTCTGTTTCTGGTTGGTATTTTGCTCATCCGTCAGCAAAGTATTTTGGCTTGGGTAAGATAACAGATGAACAGGTACGGGATCTTTCCGAGAGAAAAGGGGAAGACGTTGAAATTATGCGAAGATGGCTCTCAAGTGTCTCACAATGAAAAAGCGCTCCAAAGGAGCGCTTTTCTTACCTAACTAACCACTATTCACTGAAAAAAGCTTCAAATTGATTCTCAAATAGAATTCTTAGAATCAAAAATATTCGTACAAAAATAAGTGAGTGACACCTCATTTCTAAGGCATTATTTTTTATTTTAACGGCCATGGTTACCGTCTAAACTTTCAGCTAATGTTAGTTGAATAATTGTTATGCTCGCGTAGCATTCGTTGGTAGATAAAAATGAGCTATTCGTAGAAAACAGACTAAATGTATTATTGGATTCCTATTTTGATTTTGAATAACGTACTTTTCGACAGATTGTAATTTTTCTTCGATGTATATTGATTCTTACATTTTAAAGAAGCTCTGTATTTTTGTTGTTTGAGTTTTCTTTCTAAATTCGTTTAAACTTTTTTTATTTTGAAAGTACAGATATTTACCGATGGCTCTGCAAAAGGTAATCCTGGCCCGGGAGGCTACGGTATTGTGATGAAATTCAACGCCCAAGAAAAGGAATTTTCTCAGGGTTTTCGCATGACAACGAATAATAGAATGGAATTGCTTGCATTAATAGTTGCCCTGGAAAATTTGAAGACAACTAAATATCCAATTGAAGTTTTCTCTGATTCAAAGTATGTTATAGATGCGATTGTCAAAGGCTGGGTATTTGGTTGGAAAACAAAAGGTTTCAAGGGGAAAAAGAACTCGGACCTCTGGTTGAGATACCTTCAATTACACTCAAAGTTCACTATAACTTTCAATTGGGTAAAGGGTCATAATGGTCATCCAGAAAATGAACGATGCGATGAACTAGCAGTAAGTGCGGCAGAATCAAAAGTTTTTCTTGTAGACGAGGTCTTTGAGCGGCAGGCTGAAAATAATCTTTTTGATTAGATTGAGTCCGTTGCATTTAAGGCAGCCTTGACAAATGTGTAAATCAAAGGATGGGGAATTTCTCTTGTTGACGATATTTGAGGACAATAACCACAGGCAACAAAGAAATGATGGTTTTTAAGACTTAAGACTTCGGGCTCTTCAAATTGATTATAGGCTTCAATATCAACAAGATCATTTGATAGAGCATTAATTAATTGCGGATATAAACTGTATCTTGATGAAGTGAGTTCAGTTGTACTGTGGTTTTCGTATAATCTTATAAATTGACGAGTATGTGGCATAATTTGTATGCGTTCAAATTGATTGCCTTCTACTAAATTGTCTGAGACTAATTTTTCACCATTCGGATTTAATTGAAATGAAGCTATGAGAACCTCTAAAAGACTTCTTATGCTTTCTCCAGTCATTAATACTGGAATTTTCAACTCACTCAATGTTCGTATAATGCCGTTTAGGAAAAACAAGTTTTGATAGGGTCCAGGTGCAATCCAAACACCATCAAAATCGTCGAAATGGCTAGGCTTAAATAATGCTGCATCGTTTATTTTTATCCAATAGTAATTGATATCTATCTCCAAAAAACGGCTAGAATGATCAATCGCCAGGTTGGTTGCCTGATGAGAATTATAGGTGAAGTTGTAATCACCAATAATGGCTATTTTAAGTGTTTGACTCATTTATCAATTCACAAAAAGAAAGCCGCCTGCCTCGGCTTAGTAGTTATCTTACGAACCAACCTTTAAAAACCCCGTCTTGGATTAGCAGAGAATCCCAATCTAGAGTACCGACGTCTTGGTGGTATACATAGCAATTAAAATTGCAAGTGAATTTCGAATAATCACCAAGGGTGTCTGATTCTTGAAGAATTCCAGTGAAAGTTACACTTTGCGGATTGACAGAATTCTGTTTAGTTGTCCAATTAATCCCAGATGCATCTTTATATGTTACTTCAAAGCCAGAAATTCCGCTAGTTGAATAAGACGGCGAAGTGTTTATAGTATGAAATTCGTTGAATGAAGCCAGATCCGGCGAGTTGGATGTGGAAGCATCCCATAGAACACTGCCTAAAACCACCTTAACCGATGTTTGCACAGAAGTTGAAGTCATTTGGAAGTTATATGCTGCAGACGAAATTGCTGGCGCAGGCAGTATGTTTAGGTTTTTCGTGGCACTCCCCGAATAGCCGCTTACATTTTCTGTTAGTTCCAAAACAGAACCGTTAACCGTACCAATAAAATTACATGACAAATCTACCATGGGAACTGGTGCAGGGATTATTTCATGCTCTATGCATGATTCCAAAGTCAAAACCAACGTTAGCAGAGCGAAGATTCCAATTTTATAGTTTTTCATAGCTGTGGTTTTTCATGTACAACTTAAACAATATAAAGTACAAAAAAGTTACACGAATATATGAAAAAAGTATTATTTATTTTCAAATAGAAATAATTCTTATTGTGTCACGCTCGAATTTGTCTCAACTGCCTGTCAAGTAGGAAAGATTCAAACGCAAGGTTTGTACAATTTAACGCAGCTAAGTTGAGTGAATAAAAACTGTTCCCTTGATCATCTGGATACTGCTGAAACTGCGCGGCCACTTCCACCTCTTCATTAGTTGCTTGCAGTTGATTAATAATCATATTCAGCTGCGTGGAATTAATCATAAAAGCTGTTTCATAACTTAAATTGTTCTGAAAAGCAGTTCCTTTAACGCAAATATCATTCATTACTGAGTAAATCGTGATTTCTTTTAAGTTGATGTTTTGTGTTTTCATAGCTCTTTTTTTGACAAATATTGCATGAGTAGGGCATAATCATTTTACGTTCTACAAAACAATAGTGAAAAAAATATGATTTCAACATAAAATTGTAATTTTCCAAAAAATTAAAAACGGATGAAATACCATAGAATCAATAAGGACCTATACTGCCGTAATAGAGCCAAATTTAGTTCCCAATTAGAAGAAAACGCGCTTGCTGTTTTCAATTCAAATGATATTTATCCCATCAGTGCAGACAGTACAATGCCTTTTCAACAGCAACGAGATATCCTTTATTTATCAGGTGTAGATCAGGAAGAGAGTATTTTAGTTTTGTTTCCTAGTTCAAAGAATGAAAGTCACCGTGAAGTTTTATTTTTAAGAGAAACCAATGAGCATATCGCAATTTGGGAGGGAGAAAAACTAGATAAGCAGCAAGCTTTTGAAACTAGTGGCATAAAAACAGTTTATTGGTTAGATCAATTTGAAATTATTTTTAAACAAATGATGGCTGAAGCGTCTTTGGTTTATATTAATAGAAATGAACATTTAAGAGCGAATACGGAG
>CAMATR010000301.1 GCA_945861175.1 Chitinophaga pinensis
GGAACAGGTAAAAATCTTCCAATCGGTTACATTCATCGTCTTGTTCTTGGTTCGAATATGAATCAGGCATATTTATGGAAAGGGAAGATCGATGAATTCCAACTTTACAATACTGCGCTAACGCAATCGACTATTCAGTCGTATATGGAAGAGCAACCAGATGCCACGCATCCAAACTGGAGCAACCTTCTGGCGTATTATGATTTTGATGACCAACCATGGGCCATTGACCGATCTGCGTCTAATAAACTGTTGATGCCTTCAGAAAAAGGAATGATCCACAATGATGAACATCCTTTGGTAGGTTGGAACAATGATTTGCACCGCCCGAGACTCGGACTTGGACAGGGTGTGGTAGCCGGGGCTGTTGCAAGTGCGACAATTCAACAACAATATGTAAAAGAACCGCTGGTAATTTTTGAGCAACAGCCGGTGAATAGACATTTCGAAATCTCGAATGCATACCTTGCATTGGAAGAAGGTGCGGAAGTAACGTATGGTATTTCAGGAGACACGCTGTCGCAAGTGCCATTCTCAGCTACACAGCAAGAATTGAATGATACCGTTACGTATTTTAATCAACCTTATGAATTAGTCAATGATGTCGAGATTGCAAGATACATTACACCTTACGGGATCAGTTTCGATCTTGGTCCAAATGGTTTTGCGTGGATCTACGATGTTACCGATTATCAGCAGTATTTAAAAGATACGGTCGATTTGGCTGCGCACAACACCCAAGAATTACTTGATTTGAAATTTGCTTTTATAGAAGGAATTCCACCTCGTGATGTACATAAGCGCGAACCTATTTGGGCAGATTTCAGAAGTTACCAATTCTCTAATATGGCCGACAATACGGTGCTTCCGGAAGTGCCAATTGTTTTATCGTATAGTTCAGAAATGTTTAAAATAAAAACACGACTTTCAGGTCATGGTCAGGTCG
The DNA here is from genome assembly GCA_945861175.1 of Chitinophaga pinensis. GTDB lineage: Bacteria > Bacteroidota > Bacteroidia > Flavobacteriales_D > Crocinitomicaceae > M0103. The sequence continues at coordinate 947 of CAMATR010000301.1, forward strand.
GAAATGCTGCATGTTGCGAATGGGTGCCCAATGACCATCAGATTAAAGTGGATGGTGTTTCTCGCTTTAATTGGAATATCTGGCAGACGACTGAATGTGGCGATAATCCAAATACTGGTCAGGGTGGCACATGGCCATATGCTCGTGAAGGCTGGTGTCCAGGGGATCAAGTGCGTGAAAATGAATTTGAAATAACGCCATTCGTACAACCAGGTGACACTGCAAGAATCGATTACGTCATCAATAATGTCCCATCATTCGATCCTGGACAGGCAAGTGGGAATTACATTGTTGCAATGGACATTATCTCCTATGGAGCACCGAATTTCCAGCATGATGCAGCAATCACCGAGGTATTGACTCCAAACAATTGGGAATATTTCCGTAAATGGAATCCAGCTTGCACGAATCCGAAAGTTGTACTTCAAAATACAGGTGAACAACCATTAACAAAATGTATAATTCGTTGTTGGATATCCTATGGTGATTGGCTGGAGTACGAGTGGACAGGTAATTTAGCGTTCTTGGAAAAAGAAATAGTAGAAATTCCAGTTTCTGATCTTGGTTGGTGGAGAGATTATAATGGAATACAAACGTTTACCGCGCAAGTGTATGCTATAGAAGGTTATCCTGATTTGGATGAATACCATAATAACAACTTAAAATCTACCAAGTTTGATGCGCCTGAATCAATCAATGGACCTTTCTTTGTTTGGTTTATTACTAATAACAAAGCGAACGAGAACAAATACCGCTTAGAGGATGCAAATGGAAATATTCTATTTGAGAGAAATAATTTAGCGAACAATACTAATTATAAAGACACCTTCAACCTTGATCCAGGTTGTTATAGTTTAATTCTCGAAGACTCCGATCACGATGGACTTTCATTCTGGTATTCGAGTCAAGTTGAAGGGGAGACTGCCGGTCAATTTAGAGTTCGATTGGTTGGAGGAACTTACGTTGAAATTTTCCCAGGAGACTTTGGACATTATCATCGTTATAATTTTTCAGTTGGATTTACACTTGATTTGGATGAGCAGGAATTGTCACATCAAATTGAAGTTTACCCAAATCCAACAAATGGAAATTGTACAATAGAGTTGAGCGGAGAGGTTGAAAATGATGCGAAACTAATTATCTATGATCTTTTGGGCCGCCAAGTGTTTACTGATAAAATGATAACAACTGAGAATTTTGCTGAAATTCATCCCGATTTATCCATACTTCCATCAGGTCAGTACCTGATAAAAATTATTACTGGTGCACGTGTCTATACTAAAGAGCTCATTCGACAGTAGTTATTCTATTTATAGTCATTACTTGCCATTCGAAGTGAATCATTAATTTTGTAGCGTAAAAAATCGGTATTAGTATGACCTATGATATAGCTATAATTGGAGGGGGAATTGTTGGAGCAGCAACTTTTTACAAGCTTCAAAAGAAAAATCCGAATCTCAAAATCGTTCTCATTGAGAAGATGAATCAATTGGCTGATCACCAAACTGGGCATAATTCAGGAGTTATTCACTCGGGATTGTATTATAAACCTGGATCTTTGAAAGCACGAAATTGTATTCAAGGTCGTCATGAGTTAGTTGCTTTTGCCAAGGAATACGGAATTAAACACGATGTTTGCGGGAAGGTGATAGTAGCAACTGATTCCGCTGAATTGGCCAACATGGACAGGGTATTCCAAACTGGCTTGGAAAATAAAATTGAGGGAATCGAGAAAATTACGGCTGACCAAGTAAAAGATTATGAACCATATGTAGAGAGTATAGGTGGGATTTGGGTACCATGTACAGGAATCATTGATTTTCGCGGAGCGACAGAAAAAATGGCTGAATTAGCTCTTGCATTGAACAGTGAAAGTTCTTTGCGTTTGGGGGAGGAAGTTCTTGGAATTGAAAAAGGAGAGGAATCATCGACTGTTGTTACCAACAAGAATAAATACGCTGCTAAATACCTTGTTTTTTGTGCAGGATTGCAAGCAGATCGCCTGGCGAAAAAAGATGGAGTTGACTTAAAAGAAAAAGTTGTTGGTTTTCGCGGAGATTATTATGAATTAACAGAAGAAGCCAAACACAAAGTCAAAAATTTGATTTATCCTGTTCCAAATCCAGATTTCCCATTTCTGGGAGTTCATTTCACTCGAATGACAGATGGTGAGATTGAGTGTGGGCCTAATGCAGTATTTACTTTCAAACGTGAAGGTTATGGGAAAACAGATTTTTCCATGCGGGATACTTTGGATGCATTAACTTATGGTGGGACATGGAAACTCTTCTTTAATAATATGTCTTTTGGGATAAATGAATACCGCCGTGCCTTCTCCAAAAAATTATTCTTGAAGACCTTGCAACGAATGGTTCCTTCCTTGACAATGGATGACATTAAACCAGGAAGAGCTGGTGTTCGAGCTCTGTTACTTGCTCAAGATGGCGATACACGTGACGACTTCCGAATTGAGTACCAT
>CAMATR010000302.1 GCA_945861175.1 Chitinophaga pinensis
AAGACAAGCCGAAATACATTACGCACAAAATCCTAGAGCGAATGGTTGAGCCAGAAAGAACGCTTATGTTCCGTGTTCCATGGTTAGATGATAAAGGAGAGATTCAAGTAAATAGAGGGTACAGAGTAGAGTTTAACTCTGCAATCGGACCTTATAAAGGTGGTTTACGTTTCCATCCTTCAGTGAACTTATCTATTTTAAAATTTTTAGGTTTCGAACAAGTGTTTAAAAATTCATTGACTACCTTACCTATGGGTGGTGGAAAAGGTGGGTCTGATTTTGATCCTAAAGGGAAGTCAGATAATGAAGTAATGAAATTTTGCCAGTCTTTTATGACTGAGTTAGCGCGTCATATTGGTCCTGACACGGATGTTCCTGCTGGAGATATTGGTGTTGGTGGTCGTGAGATAGGGTATATGTTTGGTCAATACAAACGTATCCGTAACGAGTTTACAGGTGTTTTAACTGGGAAAGCTAGAAATTGGGGTGGGTCATTGATTCGTCCAGAAGCTACAGGTTACGGAACAGTATATTTCGCGAAAGAAATGTTGGCTACTAAAGGTGACTCTTTCAAAGGGAAAACTGTGGCAGTTTCAGGTTCTGGAAATGTTGCTCAATATGCTTGTGAAAAAGCTACTGAATTAGGTGGTAAAGTGGTAACTTTTTCAGATTCTGAAGGGTATATCTACGATGCGGACGGAATTACAGCTGAGAAATTAGCTTTCGTTATGGAGTTGAAAAACGTGAAACGTGGTCGTATTTCTGAATATGCTGCAAAATATCCATCAGCTAAATTTGTTACAGGAAAACGTCCTTGGGAAGTTAAATGTGATGTTGCTTTACCTTGTGCTACTCAAAATGAGTTGAACGAAGACGAAGCAAAAGATTTAGTTGCAAATGGAGTTATGTGTGTTGCAGAAGGTGCGAATATGCCTACAACTCCAGAAGCTATTACAGTTTTTCAAAATGCTAAAATATTGTTCTCTCCAGGAAAAGCATCTAATGCTGGTGGGGTTGCAACTTCAGGTTTAGAAATGTCTCAAAATTCTCTACGTTTCAATTGGACGGCAGAAGAAGTGGATTCTAAATTACATGCTATTATGGTTTCTATTCATACTGCTTGTGTGAAATACGGAACTGATGCTAATGGATATGTTGATTATGTGAAAGGTGCAAACATTGCTGGATTTGTGAAAGTTGCGGATGCAATGATCGATCAAGGTTTAGTTTAATCTATATACTTTATACAGGTAGGTCGGTTTCTTCGGGAACCGACCTTTTTGTGTTAAGAAGAGTTCGTTTTTTATTTTGAAACATTAGATTTTGAGACATTAGACTTTTTAGAATTTGCTTTTATTAATACAGCTCAATAGTTATGGAAGTTTTAGAAAAAAGACATATAGATTATGACCGAACAGGTTTTGGTGATGAAGAATTATTGAATATTTACACAAAATTAGTTCGCCCTCGTTTAATTGAAGAAAGAATGCTGATTTTGTTGCGTCAAGGGAAAATTACCAAATGGTTTTCGGGTTGGGGGCAAGAAGGAGTTTCCGTGGGTTCTGCCTATGCGATGCATCGTGATGAATATATACTGCCAATGCACAGAAATTTAGGTGTTTTTACAGCAAGAGATATTCCTTTACGAAAATTATTTGCCCAATTTCAAGGGAAACTATCTGGTTTTACAAAAGGTAGAGATCGTTCTTTTCATTTTGGAACGCAAGAGTATAACTTAGTAGGAATGATTTCTCACTTAGGGCCGCAATTAGGGATTGCTGATGGTATTGCTTTGGCTTCTGTTTTGAAGAATGAAAAAAAAGCAACATTGGTTTTTACCGGTGACGGTGGAGCGAGTGAAGGAGATTTTCATGAATCTATAAATGTTGCTTCTGTATGGGATTTACCAGTTATTTTTGCAGTGGAAAATAATTGCTGGGGCCTCTCTACTCCGAGTGTTGAGCAATTTAGATGTAAGCAATTTATCGATAAAGGAATTGGATATGGCGTTGAGGCGGTTCAAGTAAATGGAAATAATATTTTAGCGGTTATCAATACGGTTCGTAAAATTACTGCTGAAATTAGAGAAAATCCAAGACCGGTTTTACTTGAGCTAATGACGTTCAGAATGAGAGGTCATGAAGAGGCTTCAGGTACAAAATATTATCCAGAAGGTTTACAAGATGAATGGATGAAACAAGATCCAATTGCTAATTATGAATTATTCTTAAAAGAGCAAGGGTTATTAACTGATGAATTAATTAAGACAATTAGCGATTCCATAAAGGCTGAAATCGTGGATGAATTCGAAATTGCTTTTAAGGAAGATGCTGTTCCAGTAAATATGGAAAATGAGCTGAATGATGTATATGCTCCTTTTAATCAGGTAGTAATATCTCCGGAAACTTCAAATAAAACAGAAAAAAGATTTATTGATGGGATACAAGATGGACTTCGTCAATCGATGGAGAAATATCCTGAATTAGTCATCATGGGACAAGATATTGCTGAATATGGAGGTGCTTTTAAAGTTACTGAAGGTTTTGTTGATCTTTTTGGAAAAGGTAGGGTGAGAAATACACCAATTTGTGAATCAGCAATTGTGGGTGCTGGTCTAGGATTGTCAATAGCGGGAATGAAAGCAATTGTGGAGATGCAATTTGCGGATTTCGTTACCTGTGGATTTAATCAAATCGTTAATAATTTAGCGAAATTACATTGGAGATGGGGTGAAAAAGCGGACGTTGTTGTTCGAATGCCTACTGGAGCTGGTTCAGCTGCTGGTCCTTTCCATTCTCAAAGCAATGAAGCGTGGTTTTTCCATACTCCAGGATTGAAAATTGTTTATCCTTCTTCTGTCGAAGATGCTAAAGGATTATTAAATGCAGCAATTGAAGACCCGAATCCTGTCTTGTTTTTTGAACACAAAAATCTATATAGAAGTTTGAAAGAAGATTTGTCAGATGATTATTTCACGGTCGAAATTGGAAAAGCTAGAACCGTAAGAGAAGGAGATGATATGACAATTATCACTTATGGAATGGGCGTTCACTGGGCAAAAGAGATCTTAGATGAACATCCGGAAATTAATGCAGAACTTATCGATTTACGTACCCTTTTACCTTTAGATACAGAAGCAATTTATAAAGCAGTTAGAAAAACCGGTAAGGTAATTGTTCTGCACGAAGATTGTATGACGGGTGGAATTGGAGGCGAGTTAGTAGCATTAATTAATGAAAATTGTTTCAATGATTTGGACGCTCCAGTAAAACGTATCGCTTCAATTGATACGCCAGTTCCATTTGATGCAGATTTAGAAATTCAGTTTTTACCGAAAGGGAGGTTTGAAACTGCTTTGGTTGAATTGGCTCGATATTAACGCTAAGAGATAGATAGAAATTAAGATTTAGA
>CAMATR010000303.1 GCA_945861175.1 Chitinophaga pinensis
GTTGTAGGTCAAAAGTCTATTACTAATACACTCAAGAATGCCATTAAAACAAAACATCTAGCGCAATCATTTCTCTTTTGTGGATCCAGAGGAGTGGGTAAAACGACAACAGCACGAATTTTAGCAAAGACAATCAATTGCTCCAATCGCACTGAATCGATGGAGGCGTGTGATGTTTGTGACTCCTGTGTTTCTTTCAATACAGGAAATTCATTCAATGTTTATGAACTTGATGCTGCATCGAATAACTCAGTTGAAGATATAAGGGGTTTGATCGATCAAGTGCGCGTTGCACCTCAGCTTGGAGATTTCAAAGTATATATAATCGATGAAGTTCATATGCTGACTAATAATGCGTTCAACGCATTTCTAAAAACACTTGAGGAACCTCCAAAACATGCTGTATTTATATTAGCAACAACAGAAAAGCATAAAATTATCCCAACTATTTTGTCGCGTTGCCAAATATTTGATTTTGCTCGTATCAAAGTTAAAGACATAGCAGAACACCTAGGTACAATTGCAAAAAAAGAGGGAATTACAGCTGAAACTGAAGCTTTGCATTTAATTGCACAGAAATCAGATGGCGCATTGCGTGATGCATTATCAATATTTGATCAAATTGTTACGTTTACAGGAAGTAATTTAAGCTACCAGAATGTTATTGAAAACCTAAACATTCTTGATTATGATTATTATTTCCGAATTATAGAAAGCGCTCAGAAAGAGGATATACCATCATCTCTTTTATTGCTCAACGACATAATTGAAAAAGGATTTGACCCGCACAATTTCCTTATTGGCCTTGCTGATCATTACAGGAATCTACTCGTCTGTAAAGATGCTCGAACTGCTTCACTTTTAGAAGTGGGAGAATCTGTTGAACAGCAATTCGTGGAACAAGCGAAACAAATAGAAAGCCAAATATTACTGCGTTCTTTGGCAGTTTTAAGTAAGGCAGATGTCGAATACAAATCTTCAAAAAGTCAGCGACTACTTGTTGAAATGGCATTGATGCAGCTTTGTTCCTTGAAACAGGAGCAAGAAAAAAAAAATGCCTGACGGATCCCGTTGACATTATTCCCTTTCCGAATCAAAATCTGAGAGAAAAAGTAAATCCTTCTCCAAAAAATATTGCGCCGCCAGTTCATCAGTCAGTAAAAATTGAGCAACCAGAACCTAAATTAGCAGCTATTACAAACGGGCATCTGAACACTAATAATGTGTCTATCAAGAAAATGTTGGCCAAAAAGGAGGAGGAACAATTGGTTCACATATTAAATGAAAATTTACCTAAGGAATCATACAGCTTCGACCAAGTAAAAATGTTGTGGCGACGTTTTGCTTTTTCATCAAAAGAAAAAGGACTCGAGACACTATACAATGCCATGATCAAAAGGGATCCAATTCCGAAAGAGGAACAAGTTTATTTGATGGAATTAGACAACCAAATTCAGATTGAATACATCAATGAACATTTACAAGACCTTATCGACTTTTTACGTAAAGAATTGAAAAATTATTCAGTAAATCTTTTACTGGGACTCAATGAACACCCTGAGGAAGAAGTGAAATACTTAACTGGGAAGGATAAATTTACAGCGCTTGCTAGAAAAAATCCTAATTTACATACCTTGAAAAATACATTCAATCTCGACATTGAGTTTTAATAGCGAGAGTTCTATTTAACAAAATGCCATTTCTAATGCCTAAGATTACAACTTTATTCTAAGCTGAATAGTTATATCTGACTTTTGAGAGCCTTGAACTTCCTCTGCACCGGAACCAATTGTTTTGCGGTTATTATATATAAAGGTTCCGTAACGTACCCATAAATCAAATCGTTTGAGGAAAGAGTAACGAATTAGCATATAAGCGCGACTTCCTTGATAATAATATGCAGGCACGGCAAATACATACAAGGCATTGTTTTCATATGTGTACATGCGCGTATCGTAACTGTCTGTATCAAAAAGGGCATAGCGCAGAGATAAGTCGAAAGGAAGATTCTTCGGTTTAAAGAGTACGTCCTGGGTTATGATTATTCCATCTTCCGGTATATTACTCGGACGTTGAATAGTTACGTATTCTACTCGCGATTTTACTGTAAAAAACTCACTGACGGCGTAGCTTAAGTTGATACGATAGTTTCTCTGCAATACATCTTCAATGGATGTTACACTGCCATCTGAATATCGCGAATTTTTCTGACGTAATTGCTGTCTGAAACGCCCATAAATCTCGAGTTGTTTATTGGGCTTGTATGAAGGCTGGATAAGTATTTCATGTCCTGCTGTTGGAGCATCAACTTGATATTTAATCCATGGAAAAGTAAATAAATCAACATACGTATTTATTGACCAAGCAGACGAAATTTTTAATTTAAATCCTGCATAAATTCCTTTTTCATTTTGTGTATTCGATCCCTCAGAAAAGCCATTGTTGTATAAAGTTTGGTACCCTTTCTGATAATTTCGGTAGAGTAAACTGAATGAAGCCCTTGAGTCTAGAGAAAATAATACCCCATGAATATTTGCCCAATTACCTGAGTAAGACGATCGCGATGCTTCTCCAAAAAAGTTAAAATTCCGAATAACATATGAATAGTCTCCACTGAAGGAAACCATTTCTTTCCCTCTAAAATCGAATTGATTATACGGTTGAACTGATTTATTAAAATCCTTATCATATCCTTGATAAACTCCTGCAATTCCTAGCTGCAAATTTCTATTTCGATAACGTAAATTTGCTCCAGCTATTTTTTCAGTAAGTTGGTGCTTCTTTTCAATTTCTGAATTCGTTCGATGCAGTCCTGACATATTAATACTTGAAACAAATTCTAAGTCATCATAGAGAGAATCAGCCAAAACCGATGCATCTACTTTTTTTATCGATGCGAATGCTAAAAATGATAGTGGACCAAATCCAAGATCTATAGCTGCACCGCGCATATAACGTGCTTCGTCTACCGATGTATATGGTCGAATTGAAGTGGCGGTTTTCTTGATATTTGTAACATCGGCTGTTTTCCCGAAAGCATATCCAGACCATAGATTCAATGCTTGACCTATCTGAACTTGATAATCACCAACAGCGATGGCTTTTAAATATTTCCCCCCTTTAAAAAAAGCATGAGCTGAATAAAAGTCAAATCCATCTTTTTGAGCACCGCGAAAAAACTGCTCACCAGCATCTTTTTCGCCCGTCACTCCAAAACTAAGGTTCGTGCGATAACTGTATCGAAAACGTGAGTAATAGCGATCTGGGTTACCATAATAAAAGTTATTGCTTGCTTGGAGTAAAGAATCTGTAACCTGCTGATAACCGCTCTTCTCCTCAGGAGTAGTTTGGTAACGCATGTAGAGTTCATAATTTCCTTGCTTTACTGCTTCCTTAAATGATATA
>CAMATR010000304.1 GCA_945861175.1 Chitinophaga pinensis
GATCATGATTGGTGGGTTTTGAACTATAATTGGTTGATTGATGACTTAATAAAGTTATCCGGTATTAAAGGAAAGTCTAAGCGAAGCAGGTTTTTGGATATTGGATCGGGACCGGGTTTATTTCTTGATGTAGCTAGATCACGAGGTATTGATGCCCTTGGTATTGAACCTTCTACGGATGCATTTAAGTATTCGAAAAAAAGGTATAACTGCAATGTGTTAAATACTACGCTTGAGAAACTGGATTCTTCAGTAGGTAAATTTGATTATATCGTATCATATTTGGTTATGGAACATATTTTAGATCCGTTTTATTTTTTAAGTAAGGCTAAAAAGTTTTTAACAAAAAATGGATTGATTTGCATAGTGGTTCCGAATGATTTCAACCCAATTCAGAAAATTAATATTCAATTGGGCAAGAAGGAATGGTGGGTGAGTCCGAAAGATCACCTTAATTACTTTAACAGCAAAAGTCTAAAAAAACTTTTTGAAAATGTAGGTTTACGAATTCTATATGAAAACGTAACCTTTCCGATCGATTTATTTTTATTAATGGGACAGGATTATATAACTGATCCGGGGTTGGGTGCTAAATGTCATGATATGAGAAAAACATTAGAATTTAATTTAAATTCTACGGGTTCCGAGAAATTCAAAGAAGACCTATATAAAGCATTTTCAAAACTTAATATCGGACGTGAATTAGTAATAATTGGTAAAAGAGTTTAGTTTGAATATATTTTTTTGTGAGTTTATTTTATGCTAAAAGAATTATTACAAGGATATTCACAGGGATGAGTTGGAAAGGACATTTCAGCCAAGTGTATAAACTTTGGTATGGTAATGAAATTATGCGTGAGTAAATCAGCTTACTAGAAATACTCTAGTGAGAATTAGTTAATAGTGGTATTGAATGCGTAGTCGTGGTTTTTTACAATTGAGTGAATTCAAAATTTAAATATAAATCTTAAAGAATATGTCATTAGATATTAATACATTGAAACGCCCTTGTTTCTGTTGTGAAGGTGAAGATGGGTCTCATATAGCTGTAGGGAGTTGGTCTATTGCTGGAATTGGTAAATTAGATTTAACTATTAGGATCTGTTCGCGTTGTGGCGCAGTACTTCAAGACCCCGTGCTAAACGAGAAAGCTATGGAATTCTACTATAAAAATTATTCAAATTACACCAATCCAGGTAGGGGTGGCTTGCCAAGTGACGACACTTTGGAAACAGATTTTAGACAAATCTCAATTATTCAGAAATTTCTTAATCCAAGTCGCGTATTTGAAATCGGTTGTGCAACTGGTAATTTACTTTCAAAACTTAAAAAAGTAGGTTGGGATGTGGATGGGTGCGATCCTTCAAAAACGGCTGCTGATATTGCGGCTAAGCTATGGGGTATTAATATACAAATAGGCCTTTTTGATGATTTATCACTTGATATGCAATCTACGGATTTAGTTATCATTTCTCACGTACTTGAACATATCTTTAAACCGTTATCCACATTGAAAAGAGTGCATAATATTCTTTCCTCAGAAGGGCATCTTTTAGTTGAGGTGCCGTGCCTGACAAATCCAGAGAAATGGCCGAATGGATATTTTACTTTTGAGCATATCAATATATTTTCAAAAAATATTCTGATAAACTGCTTATTAAATGCTGGGTTTGAACCAATATATATTGATGTAAAAAAGGATCACTCACCATACCCTGTAATATTGATTTTAGCAAAAAAATCGAACCACCATTCATGGCAAGAATCTAAGATTGATTCACCAGCTCAAGTTAAAATATTAATTGATGAATACCTTAAATCTGAATCCTCGGAATGGGATAGAGTAGACAAACTACTTATAAATGAATTAAAAGGCTTTGACAAAGTAATAATCTGGGGGGGAGGGATACATACAAGTCAACTTTTTGAAAACACAAAGGCACTCAGCAATAAAAAAGTAATCTCAATTATAGATAGTGATCCGCAGAAAAAAGGCTTGAATATTTTCGGAATAAAGATTGACTCACCTGATTCAATATTTTTGAAAGAAAAAAATGTTGCCGTTGTCATTTCGTCTCATGCTTTTGAAAATGAAATTTATGATATTCTTTCAGGTGGAGAAAATTTAAACGCGAAAATAATACGCCTTTATCAAAGAAAATCTTAAGTTTATTTTTTGAAATACAACAAACTAATTTTTCCCGTTTGATTATGAATGGGTCTGATTTAATGGCCCATGTTTTTAGATAATAATATTGATTGGATCTTTTTGTTCAAATCGGATAATTGTTCCGATTAGCAATACACCCTATAGATATTATTTAAGAAAGAGCTTGGCTAGGTCCCGGTATTGTAAATAATATATATTGAACTACTTGATGTCATTTTTGATAGTTTAGCCTCAATCAGTTATATGACAAACCAACAAATCTGTTGTCGATGCTTATTTTTTTAATGATGTAATATCAACAATACCAAAGACCTGGGATGGATTTGATTACACTTGGGAAAAATGTGAACGAAAGGAACTACAACTTTGATTCCAAAATCACAATGAAGATTCTCGAAGAATTTAAATTCAAACTTACTTTGAAAGAAAATTAAATGAAAACAAGTATAGACCTTTTGAGTGCAAAATTCAGTATCCATGGGCACATAAAGTTTACTTCAAATAGAGAAATTATCGTTGTGGAAATCACGCATCCTTACGCTAAAGCCAGTGTTTCGCTTTATGGAGCACACGTCATCAGCTTTCAACCAAAAGGACAGCAAGACGTTTTATGGATGAGTGATCAGAGTTTATTTGAGGAAGGGAAACCAATTCGAGGAGGTATTCCTGTATGTTTTCCTTGGTTTGGACCTCATGAAACAGATGCTCAAAAACCTGTGCACGGTTTTGCTCGTCTTAAACGCTGGGAAGTGTTTGGTACGAGTGTATTACAAAGTGGCGAAGTACAACTACAGCTTCAATTGAAGGACTCTCCGGAAACAAAATTGCTTTGGCCTCATAGCTTCGAGCTCTTAATCACAATTACCTTGGGAAAAACTTTAGAAATTTCTTTACGTTGTACGAACAAAGGAAATGAAACATTCACATACTCCGACGCATTGCATTCATATTTTGCTGTGAGTGATGTACAAAAAATTAAATTGCTCGGTTTCAAAGGATTTAGTTATTATGACGGTTTGGAAAAAGGAGTTGTCAGGAAACAAAGCGAAGAGTTCTTGATTATCCAGAAAGAAGAAAGTCGTCGATATTTTGATTTTACAGATGATTGTATCATTATAGATTCACCTTCATCAAGAAAAATACGAGTAGAAAAAAAGGGGAGCCGGGTTACATTGGTTTGGAATCCATGGGCTAACACCGCAAAAAATATTCCTGA
>CAMATR010000305.1 GCA_945861175.1 Chitinophaga pinensis
CTAATAATTACAGATTGCGTTTAAAAGCCTATGTACCGCTCGAAAAACCTGAAATTAATACTCTAGTAGATATCTATGCTGGTGCTAATTGGATGGAACGTGAAACATTTGATTTTTATGGAATCCAATTTATAGGTCATCCCAATCTGACTAGAATTCTTAACGAAGATTCAATGAACTATCATCCTATGCGTAAAGAGTTTCATCTTGAAGATGCAACGCGCGAAGATAAGGATGACAGATTCTTTGGTAGATAAATCTTGTGTACTATGAGCGAACTGAAAGAAGCACAATTTGATCAATCTGCTAATGTTTCTCGCGAAACTATTGATGGCGAAATTGCAACCTTGAACTTGGGGCCAACACACCCCGCTACTCATGGAATTTTTCAAAATATACTGAAGGTAGACGGTGAAAAGATTTTGTCTTCAGAGCAAACTGTTGGATACATTCATCGTGCATTTGAAAAATTAGCAGAAAGAAGACCCTATAATCAGATTACTCCTATTACTGACCGCTTGAACTATTGCTCATCTCCAATCAATAACATGGGTTGGGAAATGACTGTCGAGAAATTGATTGGTGTCGATGTTCCAAAGCGTGTGGATTACATGCGAGTCATAATTATGGAACTTTCTCGGATAGCAGACCATTTGGTATGTAATTCTGTTATTGGAGTTGATGCAGGTGCTTTGACCGGATTTACCTATGTTTTTCAGGAGAGAGAGAAAATCTATGAATTATTCGAAGAAGTTTGTGGATCTCGCTTAACCACAAATATTGGCCGAATCGGAGGTTTTGAGCGCGATTTTTCTCCAGAATTTTATAAAAAATTAACTAGTTTTCTTCAAACGTTCCCAAAGGTTTTCAATGAGTTTGATAGCCTTTTGAGTCGAAATAGAATTTTCATGGATCGTACTATCGGTGCGGGACCAATTTCGGCGCAACGTGCTTTAGATTATTCTTTTACAGGACCAAATCTTCGCGCTGCAGGTGTAGATTATGACGTGCGTGTAATGAATCCATATGCTTCTTATGAAGATTTTGATTTCATCATTCCTATTGGTACACACGGAGATACATATGATCGTTTTCAAGTAAGACAAGAAGAAATTAGACAAAGCTTAAGAATAATAGAACAGGCCCTAAAAAATATGCCTGAGGGAACATATAAGGCTGATGTCCCTGAATATTATCTTCCTCCAAAAGAAGAAGTCTATAACAATATGGAGGCATTGATATACCACTTTAAAATCGTAATGGGAGAGATTCCTATTCCTGCTGGTGAGGTTTATCATTGCGTTGAAGGTGGTAATGGAGAACTTGGATTTTATTTAATCAGTGACGGAGGACGTTCACCTTATCGCTTGCAATTTAGAAGACCATGTTTTATTTATTACCAAGCTTATCCAGAAATGATCACAGGGCAAAACATTAGTGATGCCGTTTTGACCTTAAGTAGTATGAATGTAATCGCGGGCGAATTAGACGCATAAGAAGATGGGTAGTTCACACATTGATTTAACTAAAAGACACACTGATAAACCAACGTTCAGTGCTGAGAAAATGGCCGAAGTACAAGGTTATATTCAGTCTTATCCTGAAGGAAAGCACAAAAGTGCCTTGATTAGAATCCTTCATGTTGCCGAAGAAGAATTCGGGGGTTGGTTAAGTATCGAAACGATGGATTATGTTGCTGAGATATTAAACATCCAACCGATTGAAGTTTACGAGGTTGCCACTTTTTACACAATGTTTAATCTTGAGCCTGTTGGCAAACATGTTTTTGAAGTATGTAGAACTGGACCTTGTATGCTTGTTGGTAGTGATGAGATTATAGAATATATTGGAAATAAATTGAATGTCAAGGTTGGTGAAACAACCGCTGATGGTATGTTTACTCTGAAAACGGTTGAATGTTTAGGAGCATGCGGTTATGCACCAATGCTTCAATGTGGTAAAAAATTTCACGAATACCTTACAAAGGAGCGCGTGGATGAAATAATTGAGTCATACAAAGAAGGTAAAGTTCCAAACTAATTATTGTATGGGAAAAAAAATACTTTTAGAACACGATAATGTGCAACATATAGAGACTTTTGAAGTCTATAGAAAGCATGGGGGTTATCGTTCGGTAGAGAAAGCTTTAAAGCAAATGTCTCCTGATCAAATCGTTGAAGAAGTTCAGAAATCCGGTTTGAGAGGAAGGGGTGGTGCCGGATTCCCAACTGGCATGAAGTGGTCTTTCCTTGCTAAGCCAGAAGGTGTTCCAAGATATTTATTGTGTAATGCAGATGAATCGGAACCCGGCACTTTCAAGGATCGCTATTTGATGGAGAAAATTCCTCATCTTTTGATAGAGGGAATGATAGTTTCAAGTTATGCACTTGGTGCAAATTTGTCATTTATCTATATCCGTGGAGAATATATGTGGATTTTAGAAATTCTGGAAAAGGCTATTGCAGAGGCATATGCCAACGGATTTCTAGGGAAAAATATACTTGGGTCAGGCTTTGATCTAGATCTAATAGTTACTCCTGGAGGAGGTGCCTACATATGCGGAGAAGAAACGGCATTAATCGAATCATTAGAAGGGAAACGTGGAAATCCAAGAATGAAGCCTCCATTTCCCGCTGTAAAAGGTTTATGGGGTTGTCCAAGTGTTGTAAATAATGTTGAAACTATTGCCGCCGTTGTTCCAATAATAAATGACGGAGGAGAAGAATATGCAAAAATAGGGATTGGAAAAAGTACAGGCACCAAACTTATTTCTGCCGGTGGAAACCTAGTACGTCCGGGTGTATATGAAATTGAAATGGGAATTTCAGTTGAAGAATTTATTTATGGAGATGACTATTGCAGAGGTATATCTTTTAATAAGAAAATGAAAGCTTGCGTGCCAGGCGGATCTTCTGTTCCTATTCTACCTGCTCATCTGGTAACTAAAACAGCTACTGGGGAAGATAGATTAATGTCATATGAAAGTTTGGCAGAAGGCAGTTTTGCATCAGGATCTATGCTAGGATCAGGTGGTTTTATAGTTTTTGATGAAGATCAATGCATCGTGAGAAATACTTGGAATTTTGCACGATTTTATGCCCACGAATCATGCGGACAATGCTCACCTTGCCGAGAAGGAACAGGTTGGATGGAAAAGGTACTGCACCGCTTAGAACATGGTAATGGAAACTTACATGATATTGACTTATTGGCGGAGATTAATAAAAAAATAGAAGGAAACACAATTTGTCCATTAGGTGATGCAGCTGCTTGGCCCGTTGCTGCAGCTATTCGTCATTTTCGGGAAGAATTTGAATGGCACGTTACAAATCGTGAAGAATCTCAAAGGAGAAATTACGGGTTATTAAAAGAATCTAT
>CAMATR010000306.1 GCA_945861175.1 Chitinophaga pinensis
ATATTTTGAAATGCAAGGCTGCTACAAATAAACCTTTTGCTGTGAATCTTCCCATGCTCTATCCTGATATCGATAAACATATTGAAACAATCATACGTCATAAAGTTCCAATTGTATTTACATCCGCTGGCAATCCAAAAACTTGGACTGCACATTTGAAAGCAAATGGAATCACCGTTGTCCATGTAGTTTCAAGTTTGAAGTTCGCACTAAAAGCACAAGATGCAGGTGTTGATGCCATTGTAGCAGAAGGATTTGAGGCTGGGGGCCACAACGGTCGTGATGAGACTACAACCATGTGTTTAATTCCACTTGTTGCAGCTGAATTAAAGATCCCACTGATCGCAGCAGGAGGAATTGGCAGTGGCAGAAGTATGTTGGCCGCAATGAATCTAGGGGCTGATGCTGTTCAAATTGGAAGTCGTTTTATTGCTACACCTGAATCTAGTGCACATGAAAATTTTAAGCAATCTGTAATTCTCACCCCAGAAGGTGGCACTCAGTTGACATTGAAAGAATTAACCCCAGTTCGATTGATAAAAAATGAATTTTATCAAAAAGTTGAAAAAGCATACGAAAGTGGTGCGAACGTTGAAGAACTTGAACAACTTTTAGGACGAGGACGGGCTAAAAAAGGGATGTTTGAAGGAGATTTAACGGAGGGTGAATTAGAAGTTGGGCAAATATCAAGCAGTATAAAAGAAATAAAACCTGCGGCTGAAATAGTTGCTGAAATAATCTCTGAATACCGACAGGCACTTAAAGAACAACAAACAGATAAATTCTCATTCTAATGATCAAATTCGATCGATTTAAATTAACAAACGGCCTTACTGTTTTATTTCACAAGGACGCAACTACACCTTTGGCGGTGGTTAATACGCTATATGATGTCGGTGCTAGAGATGAATCCGAAGAGAAGACAGGTTTTGCTCACCTTTTTGAACATTTAATGTTTGGAGGATCAATAAATATTCCTGATTTCGATGCGCCCTTGCAAATGGCTGGCGGGGAAAGCAATGCTTTTACATCAAATGACATTACGAATTACTACGATGTTTTACCTGCAAAAAATATTGAAACTGCGCTCTGGCTAGAAAGTGACCGGATGCTTTCATTAGCATTTACAGATAAAAGCCTTGAAGTTCAGCGAAATGTTGTCATCGAAGAATTTAAACAACGCTATCTCAATCAACCATATGGAGATGTTTGGCTAAAACTTCGGCCATTAGCTTACAAGGCTCATCCCTATAAATGGGCAACGATTGGAAAAGAAATCAAACACATTGAAGATGCTACAATGACTGATGTACGTGGCTTTTTTAAAAAACATTATGTTCCATCGAATGCTATTCTTTGTATAGCCGGAAACTTCGAATTAAAAACAATTCAATCTTTAGTAGAAAAATGGTTCGGAGATATCCCTGGAGGAATAAAACCTGCAAGAGTCTTACCCAATGAACCAAAACAACTAAAGTACCGCGAAGAAACTATTGAGCGAAATGTACCCGCTGATGCCTTCTATTATGCTTTTAAAATGGCAGAAAGAAGAGACGAAGGTTATTATTTTGCAGATGTTTTATCTGACGCTTTAGGCCGCGATAAATCATCCCGCTTGTATATTGCTTTAAAAAAGGAAGGAAAATTGGTTTCTGAAATCAATGCGTATATCACTGGATCTTTAGATAACGGTCTATTGATGATCTCTGGAAAGCTTAATGAAGGCGTTGCTTTCGGTGAACTAGATAAAGCCCTTTGGGTAGAATTAGAAAAATTAAAAAAATCAGCAATTGATCACCTAGAGCTAAATCGATTAATGATTAAAATCCGAACGGAACGCGAATTTCAAGAACAAGGACTTCTCAACAGGGCAATGAACCTCTCTTTCTTTGAACTTCTCGGTGATGCAAATGGAGTAAATGTTGAACATGAAATTTATCAATCAATCCAACCCGAACAACTAAAAAAGGCAGCCGTCTATCTGTTTAAAAAACAAAATTGCTCCTTACTTAAAGTAAAATCTGTAAAGTATGCTGAATAGAACAAATACTCCAACACTTCAACAAATTGATAAAATTGATTTTGTTAAGCCACAGGTTTTTGAGATTAGTGGAACTGCAAAACTATTCCACATGAAAGAGGTTCCCAATGAAACAAGTCGCATAGACCTATACTTTGATGCTGGCACAACCCGCGGAGAAAAGGGAATTGCCTCATTTGTCAATGGATTAATCTTATCCGGAACGAACAATAAATCTTCAGTAGAAATTAATGGTGAAATTGACGCGTTGGGCGGTTTTTATGAATCTGGAATTTCCTCTGAAAATTCAGTTCTCACAATTTATGCCCTGAAAGAAAATCTCCTGCCAATTTTAGGAATTCTAGTTGATGCAATTGATCATCTTGCGTTTCAAACTCATGAAGTGGATGAGCTGCTCAATGACCGAAAGCAAAAGTTTAAAGTCAATATGGAAAAAGTTAGTTTTTTAGCACAACGAGAATTCCAAAGTAAACTCTTTAATGACTCCCTATATGGTCAGGTAACAAATGAAACGGATTTCGATTTCATTGAAATAGATAAGTTAAAAACCTTTCATTCAAAAAATTACTTGCAAGGATTACAAAAAGTTGTAATTATTGGAGATTTTACTGAAAATGAAATTCATAAAACTACTGAACTACTAAAAAAATGGACAGTTCAAAACAATGGAAATTATGAGAAAAATCTTGAAAATTTAAAAGGCGAATTTCATGTTGATAAAATAGGAGCCGTTCAATCCGCATTGAGAATTGGAAGAATCTTATTCAACAAGACTCACGAAGATTATCATGATTTTATTTTTCTCAATACCATTCTAGGAGATTATTTCGGGAGCCGTTTAATGTCAAATATTCGTGAAGATAAGGGTTACACTTATGGGATTGGCTCGATGATTGGTGAACTTCATGAAACTGGCTATTTTCTTATTGCAACAGAGGTTGGAAAAGAGGTTAGGGAAGCAACAGTTATTGAAATTCAAAAGGAACTTAAGTTATTACAAGAAGAACTAATTGAGAGCGAAGAAATCGAATTAGTGCGAAATTATTTAATGGGACAACTTTTAAAAAGTGCTGATGGGCCTTATTCGATGACTGATCTTTACCTAAGTGTTGAACCCTATGGATTAGAGCTTGATTTCTACAATCAAGCTATTGAGTCCCTTAATTCAATTACACCTCAAAGGATTCAAGAATTGGCTAAAAAATATTTGAACTGGGAAGACTTTACGATTGTTTCTGCTGGATAGTAATCTTTTTAATAAGTTTTACGTCTATACTTTAAACACTATTTAATCGTTATTGAATTTAATGCTTAAAAAATACCTATTGATTTTAATG
>CAMATR010000307.1 GCA_945861175.1 Chitinophaga pinensis
TATGTACGATGTTTTATTAAATGATTCACTTCCAGGCCCTGATAAAGAATTGGTTTCGGAATCTCTCAGAAAAGATATAGAGAGATCTCTATCGACTTTAACATCGAGAGAGGGTGACGTTGTTCGTTTATATTATGGGTTGAATGGAAGACATCCTATGACACTCGAAGAAATTGGTGAGCGCTTTGATCTCACGCGAGAAAGAGTTAGACAAATAAAAGAAAAAGCTATTCGAAGACTGAAACATACTTCCCGAAGCCGGATGCTGAAATCATACCTAGGTTAAGCGGGATCAACATCTACGGTTAGTCGAATGGACTTGTGCAAAGGAACGCTGTAAAATGCATCAATAATTTGCTGAAGGCGTTCCTTTACTTTTTTATCGGATATATCTCTTTCAATTTTGATTTTTATCGATTTTAAGTACAAATTCTTAATGCGCTTAACAATCGGGAATTCGGGACCAACTACTCTTTCTTTAAATACCTCTCGAAGTGAAGCTGCTAATTCATTGGCTGCTTTATCAGTAAGACTTTCTTCTTTATGCTTAATTGTTAATTGAATTATTTTATAAAATGGCGGATAAAAGAAATTTTTCCTTTCGTTTATTTCGTTATCATAAAATCCAATATAGTCATGATTCATTACCTTTCCAGTTACCCAGTGTTCGGGATTACCTGTCTGGATAATTACCTTTCCTCTTTTTTTCTTTCTACCTGAACGACCTGCAACTTGCGCCATTAATTGAAAAGAGCGCTCAAATGCCCTGAAATCCGGACGATTCAATAACATATCTGCGTCGAGTATTCCAACAAGACTGACATTGTCAAAATCGAGACCTTTAGTAACCATTTGTGTCCCAATCAAAACATCAATATGGCCATTGCCAAAGTCATTTAGTATGGTTTCGTATGCATTTTTTGATCTTGTTGTATCTAAATCTAAACGTTTTACACTGATATTTGGAAATAAAATAGAAATTTCATCTTCGACTTTTTCCGTTCCAAATCCGAGCATTTTTAATCGATTTGATCCACAACAAGAGCAAGAACCTACGGGAGGCGAGCCATATCCGCAGTAATGACATTTGAGCGTGTTGGAATGCTTATGATAAGTTAACGAGACGTCACAACTAGGGCAGCGGGGTGTCCAATTGCAAATTTCACAGCTCCACATAGGGGTGTATCCCCTTCTATTTTGGAAAAGAATGACTTGTTCTTTGTTGTTAAGTGCTTCACGAATTTCATCTATTAAAAAAGTCGTGAAATGCGATTGCATATTTTTTTGTCGACGTTCTTTTTTAACATCTGCGCACAATACTTCTGGTAAACGTAATCCACCATATCGATTATTTAGTTCGACCATTCCATATTTGCCTGTTTTTGCATTAAAATAGCTTTCCATGGATGGCGTAGCTGAACCTAAAAGGACTTTTGCTTTATGCAAATGAGCTAAAACAATTGATGCATCCCGTGCATTGTACCTTGGAGATGGATCATATTGTTTAAAAGTTGATTCATGTTCTTCATCAACTATAATTAATCCGAGGTCTTGGAAGGGAAGAAATACTGATGAACGAGCTCCGAGAATAATTCTAAAACGCGAACTGTCATTATTGAGCACATGGTTCCATATCTCCACTCGTTCGTTTTGATTGAATTTTGAGTGATAAACTCCTACTAAATCTCCAAAATAGGTTGACAGTCGTTGTATAAGTTGAGTTGTTAAAGCAATTTCTGGAAGCAGAAATAAGACTTGTTTTCCATGATCGAGCTGTTCCTGAATTAGTTGAACGTATATTTCGGTTTTGCCAGATCCAGTTACCCCATGTAAAAGGGTAGTGGTGTTTTTTTCAAATGAGGCATTGATTTCATCAAGTGCAGTTTGTTGATCATTAGAAAGCGCCTTGAACGCAAGTTGTTCTTCTAAATGGTTAGCAAAACGTGAAATCTCATAACGCTGTTGTTCAATAATGCCATGCTTTTCAAGATTATTTATGGAAGACATTGAAATGCCAAGATCTATTATTTCCTTTTTTAGTATTGGGGTAAAACTTCCAGAGGAATAATTTCCTTTATGAAGCAAAGTTAAAAGGGCCTCTAATTGCTTTTCTGCTCCTTTTCGTTGTTCCAACCAAGCAATTTTTTCGTTGAGCTTTCTCTCGTCTATTAAGTCTGATTGTAATTCAATATAGATTGCTGTTTTTGCTCTGAACTTATCATTTAGCGCTTCCTGCGACAGCACGATTCGTTTATCGATAAGTTTTTTTATTAGCGGTTGAATTGTTTTAATTCCAAGCAGACTAGAAAGTTCCTTTAGATCTAATGTTTCCCTAATTTGTAGAGTTTCTACAATTTCTGTTTCCCGATCATTCAGTGTGCTATTCCCAGGCTCAAAATCGGGATGTAATACAATTTTTGTTTCACTGGCTAATTTAAAATTTGCAGGTAATGCTGCATTCATAACATCTCCCAACGGTGCCATGTAGTAGCTGGCAATCCAATTCCAAAATTTATACTGAATTTCATTGATGATAGGGGTGTCATCCAAAATGTGTTCAATGTATTTTGCTTGGTAATCTGATGGTGGAACATCTGTAATACTCGTAACTATTCCAGTCAGAAGTTTTGATTTTCCGAAGGGAACTATTACTCTTCCACCTGCAATAATGCTCTCATTTATTTCAAATGGAACACGGTAAGTAAATTCCTTATTTACAGGAATAGGAAGTATCACGTTAACAAAAATCGTTTTTCTTTCGGTCACGAGATAAAGTTAATAAAGAAGATTAGAATTTAAAGCCTTGATACAAGGGTCTTTTGACTAAAATTTATTGACAAGAATAGCTCAGACCATTATCTGCTGGATGTTGACTACAGAAATATAAGTTTCCCGTAATAGGACCGGTGCATAATTCAATTGTACTTTTCAAATCCAACATTCTAAGACTAGAATTACTTGGATTTATAAAAAACTTTTCAGTTGAATATGTCAGACGAGACGAGAAAATTCCAATTACGCGATTACCAGAAGAAACTTTTAAGTTTGTATAAGTAGGTTTACTTTGAGCCAAAGAAGAACTTGGTTTATTGACTGTCATATAATTGTAAAGCTCTTCTGCACCTCCCGTAACGATTGCTTCTATAGATTTTAATCTTCGAGTATTGATACTTGCATCAGAGGTATTACAATCGGATTTTATGAGGTCGTAAAAACTTTGTCCGTTCATCGTGAAAGTTTTTGAGCCATTGGGAGTAACTTCTGATTCACCTAATCTCCAATCCAAACTTCGAAGCACAGTATCAACACCGCTTTCTATCTCCTCATAATTAATTCTTAGTGTTGTATTTACAACAT
>CAMATR010000308.1 GCA_945861175.1 Chitinophaga pinensis
GTGGTGCTATTGAGCAGGATGCCGACAAAGTACTATTTCTTTATAGACCTGAATATTATGGATTTCTTTCCGATGAAGACGGAAGAAACACAATTGGCCTTGCAGAGCTGATTGTAGCTAAAAATCGATCGGGTCCAATTACCCGAATAGAATTAAAGGCAGATCTAGCATTTTCTTGTTTTACTCCTTTCGAAGAGAATAGGTTTGATCTGCATATTTCAACAAAAAGATTGAAAGAAAGTGGTTTAGATGATAATTCTGCGCCATTTTGATAAATAGTGAGCCGTTGCCTGAAGATATGAGTCGAATGCGCGACTTGTGATTGTGTTCCTGCAATCCATTTGGGATGGGGAGAAATTGAGACTGGCGTGTTCTGCTTCAGTGCGCTTCGCTCCCCTCAACAGAACAACGCAAATTTTGGATATAAAAGGCAACGGCTCTTTTAAAAAAACGAGATGATTGAATACCAGAAAATAGCTAATCATTACAGAGATTCTTTTCGCCGAGGATTGCATTCAGGCGCTTTTTTTGTTTACAACAGTCGATGGCGTTACTTTCATAGAAGCGAGAAATTAACAGTTTTGTTTCTTTCCATAAGAACCTCAGTGGATCTGTGTTTGTTAGTGAAAATAGCTCCGGAAGTCCTCACTCGGGTAATTAATTCACCGCAATATAAGGAATTGCTCATTCCAAAAAAAAGAGGTGGGAAAAGGAAATTGGAGGTTCCTGAATATTTGTTGATGTGTATTCAAAAACGATTGAATAAGTACCTTCAATCTGTCTATCTTCAAATTAGGCCAACCTTTGTTCATGGATTTGTTTTAACAAATGGCGCAAGTGAAAACAAAGCAAATATCGTTTCAAATGCCCTGCCACATGTCGGAAAAAAATATGTGATGAATCTAGACTTGGAAGATTTTTTTCCTTCTATAAATGCGAAGACTATAAGAGGGATGTTTCTTTCTGACATTTTTAACTTTGATCATCATTTGTCCACCTGTTTAGCCCTACTGACGACGATAGATGGCCATCTACCTCAGGGCGCATCGACATCTCCTGTTCTTTCCAATTTTGTTTGTTTGGAGTTGGATAAAGCACTTCATCTTTTTGCTTTTTTGAATCAGATTGAATACACTAGATATGCAGACGATCTCACCTTTTCAGCTGACTTCCCTTTTGAAGAAGATTGGGTGATTGGTTTGAAAAAAATAATCGAGCAACATGGATTTCGCCTGAATGATCAAAAATTTCGGATTCAAATAAGCAATCGTAAGCAGAGTGTCACAGGTATTACAGTGAATAAGAGGCTAAATGTAGATCGTAAGTTTTATAAAAGAACGAGAGCAATGTTGAACGATTTAAAACGAAATGGGGTTGAGTCGGCAACAATTAAGCACTTTGGACTTACAACTGAACCTAATCAGAAACAATGCCGCTTTTTCATCAAACGTTTAGAAGGATTTATCGCATTTATTGGACAGGTCAGGGGAGCTGATGACCCAATATATAATCGCATGAAATCAGTTTTTAACGCGCAGTTCAAGCTCGAATAATTCCAAAAATCATCTTGCAAGGTTGCAAGGATTTTATTCTATGCATCAATCAGCACAATTTTGCTACATAACTTTTAAATTTAATTACCATGAAAAACAAAAAAACAATTTACCAATTTGTACTCGACAAAAGTGGATCAATGAGCGACTGTCTGCCAGGAACAATATCTGGTTTTAATGAGCAGCTGAAAATGATTACCGATTTACAAGCTCAGTTTCCCGAGCAGGTTTTTAGCCTGTCTTTAACAACATTTAATGACCAAATAGCTTATCCTTTGAGAGATTTACATGTTAAAAACATTCCTTTACTGAGTATTGAAAACTATGTTCCCTCGGGAATGACAGCGCTTTTGGATGCAATCGGATTTTCCATTAAACATGTTAAAGAAACTCATGGCGAAGCTGTTGATAAAGACGAAGCAACTGTTGTATTTGTAATATTGACAGATGGACACGAAAATTCTTCTCGGTTTTTTAATTATCATCAAATAGCGTCACAAATCAAGGAATTGGAGGCTAGTGAAAAATGGATTTTCAGTTTCCTAGGGGCAGATATTGATGCTATGCACACATCACGAATGCTTAATATAAAAGAACAAAATGTCATGTCTTTTAGTAAAGATGATATGAGGAAAAATATGGTGGATATTGGGAATTCTCTCGGGGCATATGCAAAATCAAAGCATGAGGGTAACATTAAGACAGGGATTTTTGATATTTTCGAAGATAGAGATCGCAGAAAAAATAAAGAATAGACTATGAACATCCATTTATTGAGAGATAAGGATTTGAGCATTGATACCTACCGTAACGTGCTGCAATTGTTGCAGCATGTTCCGGGACCTCTCAATTTTATTGAAAGCGAGGTGGATATCCGTAATCTCGATTTGATTGATCATATTTGGGAGCGAAAAGATGACTTTGAGAAGCAAAACAGACGTGTTTACAGCATGATGGATGCTTCGATAGTAAGGCCGAGTTATATTTTTCCAAAGGAGGTGAAAAGGGCTAGTTGGGAACAACTGTTTGAAGAATGTATCAATTATAGAAATTCTTTTTCGCACGTCTCAAATGAAGATTCTATTATCTTACTTACAGATGTCCCGAACATCCAAAATTGGTTTGGATGTGTTGATGATTCAATGCGTAATTTCTTCATTCACACAGATGATTGGAAGTTTTATTTTGGAGAAGCTATAGATATTCGTTTCCCAATTGCATACGAGACAATAGTATGGTTGCTTAGAGGACTTATGTTTACAAGCAGGGAGGAGATAATAAATAATTTACATGAACATCCGATAGGATGTGTGCAGGATTTCTGTCTAGACAAAAAAGAAATCATTTTGAAAATGAGAACTGGGGATGTCTGTCCCTCATGTCTTGATATAATCGCAAAGGCAGATGTAAATCATTCGTATTTGAATCAGATTTTTGAAATTATGGAAGGAATTCGAAAGAGTTTATCTTTCCGAGAAAGGATAAAATTATTCAAAAAACCAAGTCGATTGCTTCTGAAAGGAGTTACAAAAAGGCTGTTTTTAACAGATTTGGGTAATTTAGAAATTAATCTTAATCCTAGTGAAAGAGCGCTCTATATTTTATTTTTAAACCATCCTGAAGGAATACGCTTACCTGAAATTGTGGATTATCGCAACGAACTATTAGAAATTTATGGCATGACCACTAATCTTTCTGATCAATCTGAAATTAATAATCGCATTGACCGACTTACGGATGTTAGCGATAACAATGTAAATGAAGTTCTTTCAAGAATTCGCAGTAAAATAAAAAGTGCTGTAG
>CAMATR010000309.1 GCA_945861175.1 Chitinophaga pinensis
GCATTTCTCGTGGTGATAAACGTGCGTTCGATGAACTATATGTAAGATTTGCAAAACCTCTCCTCTCATATTTTATGAGAATGATGTGGAAGGATCGCGAAAAAGCAGAAGATTTTGTGCATGATTTGTTTGCGAAAATTATTGGGAAGCCAGAGCTTTTTGATACTTCTAGAACCTTTAAAACCTGGGTTTATTCAGTTGCAAATAATATGTGTAAAAATGAATATAAAAAGCAAGAAGTTCGAAAGAACACTTCAAACGGTCTAGACAATATGTATTCCATTTCAGATCAAAATTCAGATGTATTGGAAGAAGTTCAAGATTTGTTTTTTAAAAATTCATTTCAAAGGTGTTTAGCTGATTTAGATGATAAACATCGAGAAGTTTTTTCCTTACGACATGAAGACGCTTTGTCTATTAAAGAAATAGCGGATGTTTTAGAGATTAGTGATGGAACCGTAAAATCAAGGTTGTTTTATGCAACAAAATATTTAGCAGAGAGTTTAAAAGAATTCAATCCTACCTTAAATCGTTGAGTTATGAATAAAGAATTAGTAGAAATTGTAGTTAATAAATCATTTGTTGAATTATCAATGAGTGAAAAAGAACAATTGTTTGAGTGGTGTTCGACTGAGGAAGGATTTGATCAACTCAAAAATGTTTTTATAGAAGTTGAATTGATGAAAAATCAATCGACAGAAAATGTTAGACCATCAACAAAAGAAAAATTAGACCTTTTGTTTACTGAAAAATACAAGGTGGGAAAAGCTTTTCGCTGGAATTCATCTATTGGAAAAGTGATGTATCCTTTTGATAAACCTTTTCACCGACGACCAATTATTCAAATTGCAGCATTATTGTTGCTTCTTTTACTTGCATTTCCAGTAATGGTAAAAACTAAAGAGATTTCTAACCGTTCACAATTAGCTAAAAATGAAATGAAAGATGGGGAGAAAAAAATATCCAAACCAAAAAAAAATAAAGAACAATCTCCCGAAGAAAGTTCAAATACCCCTCCAGAAGATCAAGTATATGCGGCAGATAAACAATCTAGTCGTAAAGATTTAATAAGTGTAAAAGCTAGAGTAGAAGCGGTTAATGATGTTCCCGTGCAAGGTGGAGTAAACGTATCTGAAAGTGACATTAACTATCCAATCGTTTCAAATTTAACTGAAAATAGTAATCAAGTTTCCCCAAGTGTAGCGAGTGCATCAGCTGCGGACTCAAAAAATCAATTATCTAGTTTTCAATCAGATGGATTGTATCGAGAAGTGAACAATGGAGTAAATTTCTCAAAATCAATTAGTGTAACCCCAAGTGTACTTGACTTGTTGTCTGTGGCCTTTTAATGTAACTCATTTTTTCTTTTCCAAATTGGATTGTTTCTGCAGCATCAAATAAATTTATTTCACTACCTTTCGGGTATGGATCATACAATTTTAATAGCGGATAGCGGGGGAACTCAAACAGATTGGTGTTTTGTAGATAAAGAAAAGGAAAAACATTTTTTTTCGACAAAATCCTTTCATCCTTCTAATTGGGGCAGTTCTTTTTTTGAAGAATTTTCCGAATACTGGACTTCCAAAAGAGAAATGAAAGAAGCGTATGTTTTTTTCTATGGCGCAGGCTGCCTTAATGAAGATAATAAGCAGGTTATTAGCACTTATTTTACAAGGTGGGGCTTTCGGAAAGTTAATGTTTATTCAGATTTATTAGGAGCTTGTCATGCTTTGTTGGGTAAAAATAAAGGTACTGTAGCAATACTTGGAACTGGTTCAGTAGTTTGCCATTTTAACGGAAATGAAATAACTGAAATTCAAGGAGGTTTGGGATATTTACTAGGAGATGAAGGAAGTGGTTATTTTTTTGGTAAGATTTTGATTACTAAATTTTTAAAAGGAGATTTTGAAGAATCTACAATGAATTTATTATTGAAATTACTTGGGAATCGAAGTGAAATTATGTCGAAAGTTTACGGAGAACATGGCAAATCTTATTTAAGCTCTCTTGCCCTTAAAGTTAAAGATCTCAAGGATAGTAATTTAGAGATTGAAAAGTGTCATTATGAAAACATAAATAATTTTGTAAATATCTCACTATTAAATAGTTGTATTGATGCTAGAGACCTTTGTGTGGTAGGAAGTTATGGCTATTTTAATGCGGAAATTTTAAAGAAGCTGATAGGTTCTTTTGATATTAAGTTAATAAAATGCATCCAATATCCCATCCGTTTTTTATCAGATTTTGTCATAGAAAATGCAGATTAAATCGCTAAAAAATCGATTTAAGTGTATAGTTTATTTTTAGTATACCCAAAAATATACATTGGTCTATAAAAAACGGTATTTGGTAGAAAAAAGAAAAATATATTAAATAAATTTTACAAATTGCAGTAAATAAACTTTGTAAATGGAAACATTATTAATACACCCTTCTCCACAAACTCCTTATGTTCTCTTTGATAAGAGCTCAGGTATGATGCAGATTAAAGGAAGATCAATACCAGATCAACCGGATGAATTTTGGGGACCGATATTATCTTGGTTTGACTCTTATTTATTAGATCCTTCAACTGAAACAACTGTAATCATTGATTTAGAGTATTTTAACATCACGTCATCAAAACGAATTTTATTTCTTTTGTATAAATTAAATGAACTTTCGGACAATGGATTTGATGTTAAAGTAGAATGGTTGTATCGCGAATCTGATGAGGATATGTATGAGGTAGGACAAGATTACGCATACATGGTCAAGGTTCCTTTTGAATTTAAAATCTACGAAGATGCAGATTTAGGGATTGCTAAATAGTATCCTAACGAATTTAAACAGAAAGACACTTCTAATGAGGTGTCTTTTTTTTTGGAAAATAAATTAATAAAAATGCAGGATGACTGTAAGTTTTTATGAATGAATCAGCATTTTCCGATCAATTCTACTACTTTTGTAAAAAAAATAAAATGAGGTTAATTTCAAACATACCACATCCAAGGTACACTATTCAAGTTTTTCACTTAAATGCGAAATACGTCGTAAAAATTGAGCTAGGACAATTTGAACAAATTTATAAAATAGGAGAGATAGATGTAAATGGTTTAGATGAATTAATTTTAATGGTCAATGAAAAGTTACTAAAGAATTGCTTAGATCGCTTTGTAGCTATGCGATCAGATTGGAGTGAGTCTTTTAAAGAAATTAATAATACAAAATAAAATAATGATAAAATTAACTATCTTCAGTTTGACCTTTTTAGGTTTATTTATTGCTTCTTGTAGTGAAGAAAAAAAGGAAAAAGTGGCTGTCAATACTACTCCACATGTTCAAGTTCAAAAAATAGGTGAATTAAAAAT
>CAMATR010000310.1 GCA_945861175.1 Chitinophaga pinensis
CACCAAAAGACAGATTTGTTGTTTGCGATGACAAAACTGAAAATTCAGTTTGGTGGGGAGATATCAATATTAAATTTTCTACTCAACAATTTGATGCACTTTACAACAGAATGAAGGCTTATTTGAGTGGAAAAGACGTTTATGTTCGAGATGCTTACGCATGCGCTGATGCTAATTTCAAAATGAATATCCGCGTTGTAACTGAATTCCCTTGGTCAAATATGTTTGCTTACAATATGTTTCTCCGTCCAACTAGTGAGGAAATTGAGAACTTAATCCCCGATTGGCATATCGTATGTGTTCCGGGATTTAAAGCTGACCCAGCAATTGATGGCACAAGACAGCATAATTTTGCAGTACTTAACTTTACTCGCAAGATGATAATCATAGGAGGAACAGGTTATACTGGTGAAATAAAAAAAGGAATTTTCTCAGTACTCAATTATGTTTTGCCGCATGAGAAAAATGTACTATCGATGCATTGTTCTGCAAACATCGGAAATGATGATAATGAGACAGCTGTATTCTTTGGTTTATCTGGTACAGGCAAAACAACACTTTCTTCTGATCCCAATAGAAGACTTATTGGCGATGATGAACATGGTTGGGCAGAAAACAGCGTCTTCAATTTTGAAGGTGGATGTTATGCCAAAACTATTGATTTATCAAGAGAAAAAGAGCCTCAAATATATGATGCAATTAAATTTGGAGCAATTTTAGAGAATATTGGTTTCATAGATGGTACTTCAGTACCAGATTACACTGATGGATCTATTACTGAAAATACGCGCGTCTCTTATCCAATCAATCACATTGACAACATTGCTGAACCATCCATTGGTCGTTCTCCAAAAAATGTTTTCTTCCTGACAGCGGATGCGTTTGGTGTATTACCACCAATATCAAAACTGACAAACGCACAAGCAATGTATCACTTTATGTCAGGTTATACAGCTAAAGTAGCTGGAACTGAAGTAGGAATAACTGAACCGACAACAACTTTTTCTGCATGTTTTGGGGCAGCTTTCCTTCCATTACATCCAGCAAAATATGCTCGATTACTTGGGGAAAAATTAAATGGAAAAAACATTAATGTTTGGTTAATCAATACAGGTTGGTCTGGTGGATCTTATGGTGTTGGAAGTAGAATGAAATTATCCTACACACGTGCAATGATAACCGCAGCATTAACAGGTAAATTAGAAAATGTTCAATTTAATAATGTTCCTATTTTTGATTTAGCAATTCCCACAGAATGTGAGGGTGTGCCATCTGATATATTGAACCCGCGACAAACTTGGTCAAATAAGTCAGCTTATGATGAAACCGCTAGCAATCTTGCTGGAAAATTCGTTAAGAACTTCGAGAAATTTGCAGCAGAGACTAGTCAAGATATACTAGAAGCAGCGCCGAAAGTTCTTGTTAAATAAAGAGACCTATAAAAGATATAGAAAGGCTACTCAATGAGTAGCCTTTTTTTTGATTTATTTCTTTTTGTTCCACAACCAACCTTTCCGGGCGAAATAGAAAGTCATTGATATTCCAACTATTCCCAAAACAATCCAAACAATTGCATAGCCATATTTTGATTTTAATTCTGGCATGTATTCGAAATTCATTCCGTATACACCGACAATAAATGTCAACGGAATAAAAATAGAACTTATAACCGTCAAAATCTTCATGATTTCATTCATACGTTGACCCTGCATCGCATAATACAAGTTCGCCATACCATCCAAAATTTGCTTATTCGCGTCAATTTCTTCAATCACCGCAAAACAATTTTCTTTTAAATCAGCAAAATAATGATGATTCCTTGGATCCAAAAATCCACCATTTAATTTCTCAAGTTGCGAAGTCACTTCTTTTACTGGTAAAACGATTTTTCTTAATTCAACGAGTTTACGTTTTTCCGTTTCAATTAATTTTAATGTTTTAGAATCCTTCATTGTGACTATATTTTTCTCAAGTAATTGAATAGATTCATCGATGCTTTCCAAGACTTGAAAATAATTATCTATAATTGCTTCAAGCATCCTAAAAAGTAAAAAATCGGGACCTTTTAAACGAATTATACCTCTTTTCTTTTCTATTCTATCTCTTACATCAGTAAAATGATCCGAACGTTTATCTTGAAAAGATATCAAATAATTCTTTCCTAATATAAAACTAATCTGCTCTTGATCAAGCGCTTCACCTTTCAAATTGTCTGGTAAAGCAGAACGAATAGAAAAGAACATATAATTAGGGTATTCCTCGAGTTTTGGTCTTCTTTTTTTGGTATAAATATCTTCGACAGAAAGTAATTCTATATCCAAATGTTCGCATAAAGTCTGAATATTCTTTCTATCTTCAAGACTATGAAAATTGAGCCAAGAAACATAATCTTCGTCTAGAGTATCTTTCACAAATTCCGCCGCAAAATAAGAGGGTGTTTCTTTAGTAATTAAGAAAAATTCCGAATCATATTTATATAATTGACATGCCAATGAAGAATCCATTTTATACAATTTCTATTAAATATAACTCAATTTCACAAATGCTGCATTAGGTAACGGTATAACTCAACCATGCATGTAATATCGTACTTATACACTTTTTCATCCGGTGAATGAACATTGTCTTCTGGTGCACCTATAAAACACCAATCGATTGGAAGATCAGACTTTTGTAACATCGTACCGTCGCTGCCGCCTGCAGACTCCACCTCCAATTGAAATTCAACACCAGATAGCTTTGCTAAATGTAAAATTTTTTCGAGGTATTTTCTTCGAGGGAGGCCGCTGTCTCTCATTGATATTGCTACACCGCTATCATGCACTATGCCATGTGTAACCCAAGTAATATCAGATATCAGTGATTGTCGGATTCCATATTCCTGATATAAGTATTTTGCACAATATCCTACAGAGTTACCCCCGTGCTCCTCATATGTAGAAAACACAATTGCTCCATTCTGCAAAGACTCTGCTATTTTTAAAGCGTTCCAAACACCTAATCTATTATCTAAATAAGGTGATTGAATATATAAGTCTGTCTCTCTAAAATTAGGTTTAAATGTTAATATTGTTCCTCGGTCTATAGGACGCTCATATACATACTGAAGTATTTTATTTCCATCTTCGTCTTCTAAGACCATCAATTCAGTTTCAATCTCTCCAAAACTATCAGAACCAACTAACTGAATGCCATCAATACTCCGTGGCCCACCTATCCGAATTAACTCGCGATCATAACCAACTGAAAAACCAATGCTATCCATATGTGCATAAATAGCTGTAGTTGGTCTTCCAAAAACTAAAATCAAACAATCTTGGTAATCTGCCCC
>CAMATR010000311.1 GCA_945861175.1 Chitinophaga pinensis
CGGATTAAGTTGTTTTTTAGATTTTTTACGACACAACAAAAAGACCTAAATAACTGTAATATAGTGTTTTATAAGCAAATATAGGCAATCCTCTGAAAACCCCGAAAACACTGAAATTGCCCCTCCGTCCAGACCGCTTAAACATCCAAGTTAAAGGTAAAGTCTATATGGCTATAGACTCAGAAAACCCTAGAATGTATCAATGTTCTAGGGTTTTTGCTTTTATAGATTTGAAGATTCACATTGTCATTTTTAGTTACTATTTAGACAATTAATTCAGCACATTCAAAACGTCCCTAAAATTTAGTTATTTTAGATGTCATTTCATTTACTTTTTCACGTTCAACATACCAATCAGATTGAATTAAAATAACTCTCTGATTCGGCCCTAAAAAAATGAATGACAAAAATTCACTCATAAAAAATCATTTAAAAATGAGATTATCAGCCATGAAAAAAGTTAGTTTACTAAGCTCATTTTTAGTTTTTTACTCACTAAATTTTGGACAACTAAACGGTCCAGAGAGTATCGATTATGACATTCTTAATAACCGTTATTTAATTGCGAATAAAAACGATGGCAAGATCATGCAACGAAGTGCCAATGGAACAATTTCCCAATTTTCGGGAGGTATTTCCCCAAATCCATACGGATTAGAAGTTGTTGGAAATACTGTTTATGCTTGTTGTAGTGGAAAGGTTTTGGGGTTTGACCTAACATCTGGTTCACAAGTTTTTACAGTCAATCTTGGCGCTACATTTTTAAATGGCATCACACATGACAATATTGGAAATTTATTTGTTACAGATTTTTCTGCAAAGAGAATTTATAGAATAAACATCGCCACGGAAGCATTCAATGTATTTGCTCAAAACTTAATGAATTCTCCTAATGGTATTGTTTTCGACGAGCCGAGTAATTCTTTGGTATTTGTAAATTGGGGTTCCTCAGCAAAAATTGAGCGCTGTTCGGTGGCTGATTCTTCTGTGACAGCGATTTTAACAACAGCTTATACAAACATTGATGGAATAGCACGAAAAGCAAATGGCGATTTTTATATTTCTACTTGGGGAACAAACAGCATCTATAAATACAATAATGACTTTTCAGGAACTCCAATATTAGTTGTCAGCGGATTGAACAAACCTGCTGATATTTATTACAATGATTTGACTGATACCTTGGCAATTCCAAATTCAGGGAATAACACTCTTACTTTTGTGGGGCAGTCAACCCTTTCATTGGATGAATTAAATACTGAAGAATTAAGTGTTTATCCAAATCCTAGTGCAACTCTCTTGGTTGTTGCATCTTCAGAAAAGCAACTATCACGAATAGAACTAATTAATGAAAATGGAATGCTAATCGAAAACTATGCAGTTGAAAATTCTTTCAGCACAAACATAAATATCGAAAATCTGGGAAAAGGAAAGTATTTTCTCAGAATTTATGCCCAAAATCAAGAACTTCTCGGTGCAAAGTTATTTATAAAAACAGATTAATTAAGTGACTTGAGAAATCCACGGTGTTCATGAAACCGCTTCTTACAAGTGTCATTTACTCTTATTTTTCATTCACTTTAACAATGTATTTGAACCAAATAATTCCAATAAGCGATGCGCCGACGGATGCAATAAGTACAACTATTTGAGAGGATTCAACTAGACTAGTCTCCTCAAATGCTAAACCGGAAACAAAAATGGACATTGTAAACCCTATTCCGGCTAAAATACTTGCTCCAATAATATGTTTCCATTTTACTTTATCTGGTAATGCAGAAACCCCAGTGAAAATTGCGATAAGACTGAACAGTATTATTCCTATCGGTTTACCAATAACTAAGCCTAAAAAGATCCCTAAACTATTGTTTGAAAACAAATTATTCACCCATCCATTTTGAAGGACGATGCAAGTATTGGCTAATGCAAAAATTGGAAGAATTATGTAAGCTACAGGTTTATGGAGTCTGTGTTGAATTTTGTCGGAAATATTATCCTTTTCTGTATAAGGAATGGCAAAAGCTAATAAAACGCCAGTAATAGTGGCATGAACACCAGAATAAAGCATGAAATACCACATTCCAAACCCTCCTAATAAATACAAGAGTATAATTTTAACCTTCAACCTGTTCATCAACAGCAAAGCAGAAAATATTCCAAGCGAAATAAGAAGATTCGACCAAACAAGCGTCTTAGTATAAAATATGGCTATTACGAAAATTGCCCCAAGGTCGTCAGCTATCGCAAGTGCTGTCAAAAATATCTTTAAAGCAATTGGAACTTTCTTTCCGAACAATGAGAGAACACCCAATGAGAATGCGATGTCTGTTGCAGTTGGAATGCCTGCACCGGGTTGAGTTACTGATCCATGATTGAATAAGTAATGAATTCCTGCAGGGACCAACATTCCGCCTATTGCAGCAATAATGGGTAAAAGTGCATTTCTAAGGTTCGATAACTCCCCTGCATAGATTTCCCTCTCTAGCTCCAAACCAACTAGTAGAAAAAACACAACCATCAAACCATCATTGATCCAATGCTCAAGAGAATGACCAACAAATTCGCTTTGCCAAAATTCAGCATAGGCAGGCCCAATTATGAAATTGCTCAACAATAAAGAGAATAAGGTAGCAATCAATAATAAGACACCTCCAACCTTCCCAGATTCGAAAAATTCCTGGAAAAGGTTATTCTTAAAAATTGCTTGTACTCGTTTTCTCATTTTACTGCAGATAAAAGGTATAAAATGATAATTCTAGACGCGAGAGCAAAGAGAAATCTAGCAAAAAATAAAAGGTAAAATTAGACTGTAACATTTAAGTTGGATTGATATTTTGTCCTGTGTACTTCATTAAAAATGAATTCTTAGGAGATTAAAACTAATATTTTTTCTTCATATTAGGATTTCTGAGGACATATTTAAACAAGCTTTTTGAATTTGAAATTATATCTTTGAAACACTAAATACCCATAGATACTCATGCTGATTTATTTATCAAAAGTCAAAGAGACCTCTCTGAGATTGTTTTTTTGGATAAAAAAGCAAATTGATATGGTTTTAAAATTGGTGCAAAATCGTTTGTCCAAAAAGCAATTCATTTTATTGTCAAGTATCCTAATAGGCTTGACTGCTGGTTTTGCAGCAATAATCCTCAAAACATTTGTTCATTACATTTACCTCATTGCGACATACGATCAGTTGGGTAATTATAGGTTTTTATACCTTTTACTGCCAACTTTTGGCCTGTTATTAACCGTATTCGTAATTCGGCGTTTTTATAAAAACCGATTCCGAAAG
>CAMATR010000312.1 GCA_945861175.1 Chitinophaga pinensis
AGTGATTTCATCATAGATTCTCTTAGATCAAGAAAGAAAATCATACTTTTTAAAGATGTTTTTTATACGCCTATTCTAGCGGAATCTTTGGTCCAAATTGCACACGAATTGATAGCAAAAGAGTCATTTGGAGTTTTTAATGTTGTAGGTGATGACCGGATTTCTAAATATGAATTCGGCCAAAAAATAGCCAAATATTTTGACCTTGATTCAAACTTCATTTCTTCTGGATTCATGTCAGAGCAAGATAATTTAGTGGATCGTCCGTTGGACATGAGTCTTAGTAACAAAAAAACATCTGAATTTCTTGGAAGAAAACTTGGCGGAGTTGATGAACAGATCCAAAGACTTCGGAAATTGGAAGAAATCGGAATTGCTAAAGAGTTACTAGAGATATAATTTGATTCAATTGTATAACAGATGCTGTTTGTTATTAAGTACTCAATTTTTTGTGGTATTTTTTTTGACAGAATTATGAGATATGAATAAAATATTAGTTACTGGTGCAGATGGGTTTATTGGTAGTCACGTGGTTGAAAGACTAATTGATGAAGGGTGGAATGTAAAGGCTTTCTGTTATTACAACTCGTTTAACTCATGGGGCTGGATTGATTCATTTCCAAAAGAAAAAATTAGCCAATTGGAAATATTTATGGGGGATGTTCGAGATGCAAATGGAGTTAGAGCCGCTATGAAAGATTGCGATATTGTATTTCATCTTGCAGCGTTAATCGCAATACCATACAGCTACCATTCACCCGATAGTTATATTGATACAAATATTAAAGGGACTTTAAATATTGTTCAAGCTGCAAAAGATTTAGGTGTACAAAAAGTATTGGTTACTTCTACCTCAGAAGTTTATGGTACAGCACTTTATGTTCCCATCGATGAAAAACATCCCCGACAAGGGCAATCACCTTATTCAGCTACAAAAATTGGTGCCGATCATTTAGCAGAATCATATTACAGAAGTTTTAATTTGCCTGTAACAATTGTTCGTCCTTTTAATACTTATGGTCCTCGTCAATCAGCACGTGCTGTTATTCCTACAATTATTACACAATTACTTGCCAGAAAAACCGAAATAAAATTAGGAGCAATTCATCCAACACGTGATTTGCTTTTTGTAAAAGACACAGTAAATGGATTTGTTGAAATTGCAAAATCCGATAAAACAATTGGCGAGGAAATTAATATTGCAACATCATCTGAAATTTCAATTGGTGATCTAGCACAAAAAATAATTAACATTATTAATCCAAAAGCTAAAATAATTTATGATGAAACAAGAATAAGGCCTGAAAATAGCGAAGTTGATAGGTTATTTGGTTCCAATAAAAAAATTCTTGAACTCACTAATTGGAAACAATCAACCTCATTAGATGAGGGTTTGAAAATAACAATTGATTGGTTCAGGAATCCTGAAAATTTGAAGCGATACAAATCCGACATTTATAATGTTTGAAAAAATAGTTTCTTTTATAAAAAATTATTATGGTAATCCTGATGGTGTAATTCAATTGCACGAACCAAGGTTTGTTGGCAACGACAGAAAATATGTTTTGGATGCGATTGATTCAACATATGTTTCATCGGTTGGGAAATACGTTGATCGCTTTGAAGAGATGATACGAGATTATACAAGTACAAAATTTGCGATTGCTACTGTTAACGGTACTGCAGCATTGCACATGAGTTTATTGCTTGCTGGTGTAAAGAAAGATGAACTTGTTATCACTCAACCTTTATCCTTTGTTGCTACTTGTAACGCTATAAGTTATGTTGGAGCAGATCCTTTATTTGTTGATGTGGATATGCATACACTTGGTTTGTCTGCAAATAAGTTAGAAGTTTTTTTGAAAGAAAAAACAGAAATAAAAAATGGCAACTGTTATCACAAAAAAAGCAATAAAAAAATATCTGCCTGTGTACCAATGCATACTTTTGGACACCCTGTTGAGATTTATAAGATAGTTGAACTGTGTAACCTATATTTTATTCCAGTAATTGAAGATGCAGCGGAATCAATCGGGAGTAAATATAAAAATAAACATACAGGAACTTTTGGTTTATTAGGAGTATTTAGTTTTAATGGAAATAAAACCATTACGACCGGGGGCGGCGGCATGATTATCACCAATGATGTTGCATTGGCAAAACGAGCAAAGCATATTACGACAACGGCAAAAGTTCCACACGCATGGAATTTTTTTCACGATGAAGTAGGATTCAATTTCCGTCTCCCAAATCTTAACGCTGCACTGGGTTGTGCACAAATGGAAAATTTACCCAAGTTCCTTGAAAATAAAAGATCACTTGCTCTTGCATATCAAAAATTCTTTGGTCTAATAAATGTTGAATTTGTCAAAGAACGAGAAGGTACGGTTTCAAATTATTGGTTAAACTCTATTATTCTTAAAAACAGAGAAGAGCGTGATCAATTTTTAACGTACACAAATAGCCATGGAGTTATGACACGACCTATTTGGACACTCATGAATAAACTTCCGATGTATCAACATTGTCAGTCAACATCGTTAGAAACAGCTCACTGGTTGGAAGACAGGGTGGTTAATATTCCCAGCACTCCGAGATTATAAATTGAATATGATACCTCTTATACTTGTTGGTGGTGGTGGTCATTGTATCTCTTGTATAGATGTTATTGAATCTATAGGTAGGTTTGAGATTATTGGCATTCTTGATCTTAAAGAAAAACTCCATTCAACAGTATTGAACTATAAAATAGTTGGTGATAACGAGGATATTAATATATATATTCCAAATGGTAATAATTATTTTATTACGATTGGTCATATCAAAAATCCTCAACTGAGGATTTTATCGTTTCAAACATTGAAAAAAAATGGAGCCATCGTTCCATCCATTATTTCCCCTCTAGCATATCTTTCTTCATATGCAACACTTGGGGAAGGCTCGATTATTATGCATAATGCATTTGTCAATGCAAAATCGACAATTGGAATAAATTCAATAATTAATACCGGTGCAGTTATTGAACATGAGACTAGCATCGGTGATCATACCCATATATCTACCGGGGCTTATGTCAATGGCGGTTGTAGTGTCGGTGATCGTGTCTTTATTGGAAGCTCAGCAGTGATTGCTCATAATCTTACAATAACAAACGATGTCGTTATCGGTGCCGGCACAGTTGTCATTCGGTCGATTAACGAACCGGGGACATATGTCGGAAATCCTGCAAGGAAAGTGTCATGAAGAATGTATTAATCATTGCTGAAGCAGGGGTCAATCATAACGGTGATCTTGACA
>CAMATR010000313.1 GCA_945861175.1 Chitinophaga pinensis
ATCTTTTTCCCCATATCCATCTGGTTTAAAAGAAGTATAATACGCCCTTCTGCCGCTTGCAGAAACTACAAAAAACACATCGTCATCAGGTGTGTTTACTGGGTAGCCTATATTTTCGGGTGTACTCCATGTTTTTGTTTTCTCATCAAAGACAGATTTGTAAATATCATATCCTCCCAACCCTTTGTGGCCTTGAGAGCTAAAATAAAGTGTCTTTCCATCTGGGTGAGCAAATACGCCTTCTTCACCTAATTTAGTGTTAATCGTGGGACCAAGATTTATCGCCTCTCCCCATTTTCCTTTAACGTCTTTATAAGATATATAGATATCACGATCTCCATATCCACCGGGTTTGTCACTCACAAAATATACGGCGTTTCCATTTGGAGTATAACATGCAGAAGACTCATGGTGTTTATCCGTATTAATATTTTTATTCATCGCCTCAGGCTTACTCCAGGCATTTCCTTTTAATTCTGATTCGTATAAATCCCCATTGTTTTTACCTATGTAAATGAGAAACTTCGTTCCGTCAGCAGACAATCCTGAATTGGCATCATGGTCTTCCGTATTGACGGGCGCCCCCATATTTGCAGCAGATGTCCATTTACCGTCTGGCTGTTTATAAGCTATATAGATATCCTCAAAAAACTCGTTAATTCCTGGATCTATTCTACCTCCTACTGTATTTGGACGACGAGATGTGAAAAGCAAAACCGACTCATCTGCTGAAATTACTGGTCCATAATCCATGTACTGAGAATTCACGTCTCGTCCAAGATTATCAATAAATACGCGTACTGGAGTTTTGGATAATTCTTTACCATTCCCACATTCTTTAATGTATCTGGAAAGTTCATCATAAAGTACCTTGTCACCGCTGTTCAAAATGGATTTCTGAAAAGTAGCATATTCAGCAATAGCTTTATCCCACTGCATGTCGAGGTGATAAGCCCGCCCTAAATAATAATTTAAATAATTATCAATTGCAGGGTTGAGTTGCTTTGCTTTTTCCAGAAAAGGAATTGATTTTAGTTTAAAATTCGAATACAAATAGCACTGGCCTAGTTTATAATTGAGAAGTGCATTATTAGGGTTGAATTTATTAGCCGTTAGATAGGGATCAATGGCTTGCTTGAAGTAAATTGAACCAAGATTAAAATACTCATCTCCTTTCTCGATATTTTCTTTTGCTTCTTTTAGCCCCTCTTTATCCTCTTTAAAATTGTCCTTTGTAAAATCTATATTCTGAGCTTGCACGCTATTTACTCCCAATAGGATTAAAAAAAAACAAGCTTTTTTTATTATTCTTTTCATGTTTTCAATTATTATTTACAATCGCCGTTGTAATTCTTTGCTGATTCAACACCAAGTTCAGCTGCTTTTCTCCAATCATCGCAAGCACCCTTTTCATTTCGAAGCAATTCTCTTGCTATACCTCTATTCATGTATGCATAACCATATGCCGGGTCAATTTGAATTGCCTTTGAGCAATCCTCCTCGCTGCCTTTGTAATCTTTCAATTTATACTTCGCAGCAGCTCTATTGTTGTATGCGTAGGAGTAATCAGATTTTATTGATAAAGCTTTTGAAAAGTCATCAATTGCACCTTTGAAATCTCCTGCATCTTGCTTAGCGCCTCCTCTATTATTGTATGCGATAAAATAATCTGCCTTAAGTTTAATTGCGGAAGAATAGCTTTCAATTGCAGCTTTGTGATCACCCTTTTTACGCTGTGCGCTGCCTAAATTATTTAATGTAAAAGGCATATCAGGTTTTAATTGCAATGCTTTTTTGTAATCCGCAATCGCACCATCTAAATCCTCCAATTGTCGCTTGGCACTACCACGGTCATTGTATGCATAAGCGTAGTCATTATTGTATTTAATCGCTTCCGTAAAATCTGCAATTGCTGCCTTGTAATCACTTTGTTCAAATGAAATAACTCCACGGTAATAATAGGCTTGGGAATACCCCGTATTCAGTTCGATTGCATGTGTATAATCCTCCTTAGCACCTGATTGATCTTTTTCAATTGACTTTAGCTGGGCTATGGAAAAGTAATATTCACTTTGCTGGCCTATTTTCAATGCCATTGAATAATCGTTCATTGCACCCGCATTGTCTTTTGTCTCAAGCTTTGCATTCCCACGGAAATAGTATGCCTTATCAAATTCCGGCTTTAAAGAAATAGCTTTATCGAACTCCTTTATTGACTCAGTAAAATTCTTTTGATTAAAAAATTCAATACCTGCATTGAACGCTTTCTCTGCATCTTGCGATCCATCATCTAAAATTTTCGCTTGAACGACTGTGTCTTGTTGAGAAAACGCAATATCTTCAGTGAAAACAGAAATAAAAAGACAAATCGTTAATAGTGGTTTGTTCATTCTTCTTGAATTTTATTTTTGTAAATGCTTTAGGCCAACGAATTTATAAAAATTGTGAGAGTTTTTACTGATTGAAATTGAATTTCAATTAAATGCCCAAAAAAATAAACCTATTCAATTGTAATTTGAACATTTTGAACGAAGTGAACATTTTGAACCCGTTGAACAGATTGAACATCGTTTGAATCGTAAACTTTTGAAAAAATAAAAAACCCATGCAGTTGAGTTTTCCGAAGCTTCAGAAAACACGTTTAGGATTGCCGACATTCTTTGTAATCTGCTGATAGAAATCATTCTAAAACCGTTTCCGGTTTGCAGCCCGCCATTGCTTGCCTGAGACGCTCCTTATGGTCAAATAGGTAAGCTTCAAGATAAAACTGCATGGGCTCCGCACAATGCGGATAGGTTAACTCTACGTATCACGTGAGAACCATAATACAAATTTAGTTTTTCCCTTTGAATTCTGTCTTTAAATACAATTGATATTTTCTCATTTTTATTAAAAGTATAGTAGTATTATATTATTGTGAATACCTTAACACAATGTATTTTACGCAGTCAGAATGAGTAATTTAGCGCCCTGAAAGATTTAATTGAATTTTTTGAATAGTATTTTGATATTTGAACAAAACTCTACCAATCAAGTGAAATTATTTTTAACTCTACTTTTTGCCGTCTCATTCATTTTTTTAGGTTTAACTCAGACAGTACCACCAAGTGTTCAAGCGCTTCTTGGATGCCAAGCAACTGTTCCGTTCGTTTCATTGAATTTTAATGGCTTTCCAGCAGGTTCTCAGACCATAACGGGACAGACAAGAAATGACCACTGTTGCTCGGCCTCGGGATCTGATGAATGTTATGTTGTGGAATTCACGCTCGATCCTACAGCTGTAGGAGTCCAAGTA
>CAMATR010000314.1 GCA_945861175.1 Chitinophaga pinensis
CGACATTGGAAAAGAAGTATGTTTTAATACCTGTCCAAAGACACTGTTAAATTGGGCTAGAACAAAAGCAAAAAATAGAAATCTAAACATTTACGCTAAAGTGATTTCAGCTAAATAATGATCTTCTTGATCCATTAATTTTTTGGCTTTCAAACCGACATTTTGTGCTGCTTTGAATAAATTTTCAAAATCGACATAGAGCCAATCAAACCAGGGGCCTTTTTCTTTTTTGAATTTCATTTGAAATCGAAAATTACCATAGTATTCGGAATTTAAATCAAGCCACATAGAACCATCTTCGTCTTCATACAAATATTTGATATCTGAGGAATCGCACAAAATTTTACCACCAGGCTGAAGTATGCTTTTGGCGTGCAATAGAGTGTATTCAAGATTGGACAGTTTTCCTGCAATGCCAATACCATTCATCATCATTAGAATTGTATCGTATTTTTCATTCTTTAGGTCAAAGAAATTAATTTTTTTTGCATTTAGACCAATACTATTCATGTATTGAACGGCGCCTTCAGAAATCTCTATTGATTCAACAATTAAACCTCTATCAATAAGTTCCTTTGAGTGTGCACCTGCGCCTGCGCCAACATCTAAAACCTTTCCTTTGCAACATTCCAAAGCCATCACCTCGAGATCTGGCATTTCGTTATGGTTTCTAAAGAGTACTTCTATGGGAATTAAATCGTCATCACAAATGTCAGAGCTTACAATTATGTCGTCTGCTTTTTTTGTTATTGAATAATCGAGAATTGCTGCCCCGACTGGATCTCCTGTTTTTTCCGTCATTAGTATTCGTATTCGTCAAATCCTGCTATATCGTCATCACCGAATTCGTCATCAAACTCATTGAAACCGAATTCATCTTCTTCTTCATCACCATCGCTCTCTCCAGCAAATAGCATTTCATTGTCTGCTGCTGACTTTGAATCTTCAGGGGGCGCCATTCCAATGGCAAGTAGCATTTCTGGTTTTTCTGGACCTTCTTTTTCGTAACCAATCAGTTCAATTAAGAAAATCCACATTCTCAAGAAGTCATAGACAAGTATAATTTTTTGGTC
Organism: Chitinophaga pinensis; assembly: GCA_945861175.1. GTDB lineage: Bacteria > Bacteroidota > Bacteroidia > Flavobacteriales_D > Crocinitomicaceae > M0103. The sequence continues at coordinate 1,074 of CAMATR010000314.1, forward strand.
AGGTTCTTCTATGAAATCCTTAATAATCGCATCCTTCATCACAGCGGCGGGTGAATCGATTGAATCATCGTCGTAAGTCAAGTCCATGAAGCTGATTTCATGCCCTTTATCCCAACTATCATTTGATATGTAAAAACTAGCCATTTGATCGCCTTCAAAACGAAATGAGGAAATAACCGCTTTGTACAAGGCTTCGAACGAATCGGTATCCTTGATCAGAATATCTCTAAAGATTTCTGTATCCTTTTCAGTATCGAGAAGAACTCTGAATTTAAGTCCTGCCATAATTGTTTATCTAGAAATGACTTAGTAAAAATAAGATTATTTGTTCAAAATCGGATCGTTTACTTTTACTAATCCAAGTTCATTCGCAATTAGGAACATATATTGAACAGCTTCCGCTTGATCATTTGCAATCTCTCCTTCAAGAATTGCTTCCTTAATTCTTGATTTGATTGTTCCAATCTCTGCTTTGGGTCCAATATTAAAGGTATGCATAATCATTTCGCCTGATACGGGTGGCTGGAAATTACGAATTTTGTCTTTTTCTTCAACGGCCCTCAATTTTTCAATTACAGTATCAAAGTTCTTTTTGTAGCGTTTAACTTTGAATTCATTTTTGGAAGTAATGTCCGCATTGCATAAGATCATCAAATCATCGATGTCATCACCCGCTTCATTCAACAATCTTCTAATTGCAGAATCCGATACTGAACCTTTGACAAGAGCTATCGGTCTTAGGTGAAGACGCACTAGCTTTTGAACATATTTCATTTTATAGTCGAGCGGTAATTTTAATCGCGTAAATATTTTGGGAGTCATGCGTGCTCCAAGTTCTTCATGGCCATGGAATGTCCAACCAATTTCATTGTCGAATTTTTTAGTAGGAGGTTTGGCGATATCATGCATAATTGCCGACCAGCGAAGCCAGAGATTTGAGCTTTTTTCAGCAACATTATCGAGCACTTCAAGCGTGTGGAAGAAGTTGTCTTTGTGGGATTTACCATTTTTAGTTTCTATTCCTTGTAAATCGACCATTTCTTTAAAGAATTGGTGCAGTAATTTGGTAGAATAAAGCAGCTTAAATCCTCTTGAAGGTTTTTGGCTTAAAATAATTTTGTTGACTTCATCCATTATGCGTTCCATGGAAATAATTTCCAATCTTCCTGCATTATCGTATATCGCCTGTAAACTTTTCCCTTGAATTTTAAAATCTAATTGAGCAGCAAATCGAATGGCCCGCATCATTCTAAGTGGATCATCACTGTATGTTTGGGAAGGTTCTAAAGGAGTCCGAATCACACCGTTTTCAAGATCTGTCATCCCATCGAATGGGTCGATCAGCTCACCAAAATTTTTAGCATTTAAACTAATAGCCAATGCATTGATGGTAAAATCTCTTCTGTTTTGATCATCTTTCAGTGAGCCGATTTCCACAGAAGGCTTTCGAGAATCACTGCTATAAGATTCTTTACGAGCGCCAACAAACTCTACATCGAGGTCTTTGTATTTGAATTGTGCAGTGCCAAAGTTTTTGAAAAGAGAGACTTTCTTTACTCGTAATTTCTCAGCACATGCTTTTGCCAGCTCGAGGCCATTCCCAACTACAACAATGTCTATATCTTTTGAAGGACGATGCAAAATAAGGTCACGCACATAACCACCGATTACATAGGCTTCCAGATTTTGTTCGGTTATTATTAGTGAAGCAACCTTAAAAACAGGATGAGTGAGATGTTTTGCGTAATTATTGCTCATTCTGCAGCAAAGATAATATTATGGTAAGAAGGATTGCAAAAGTTAAAAAGTTGAGTTGGCTTAAAAATTCAAGTTTCTTAATTATAGAAAATTGAAAAATTAACTTCGAATTATTTTGACGCTTCCATCTAAATCAATTTGAATTATCTGTGAAGGAGTAATCATTTTTTCGTTTTTGCGCTCTTCTAGTACGGCATCCACATTCGTTATAATTTCTTTTGCAATTTCTGAAAAAGCAGTTGGATTTGGTGTGCCAGATAAATTGGCTGAAGTGCTCACAATGGGTTTGCGAATACTTCGGATAAGCTTTAAACAGATGGGGTCTTTGGTCATTCGAATACCGACAGAACCATTTACAGCCATAACGGATGTTGCCAAACCCTGCGCTTTTGGGTAAATGATGGTCAAAGGCTTGTCTGCCAAATCTGCAAGGTCATAACAAACGGAATGAAATTCAGGC
>CAMATR010000315.1 GCA_945861175.1 Chitinophaga pinensis
CAATCCTTGGTTTCCATGATCAGGTTAATCTTTATTTTGTTGATTGGGCATTCATTTGCCCAATCAACTTTTTATCTGAAACCAACGATTTCTTTTAAAGGTCAATTTACAAGTAGCACTCCAACTAGTTTTGAGAGTTCAGTTTTTAATTCAAACAATTACTTTTCTTATGAAAATAGAACAGTCATTTTACCAAAGAAATTTTCACCTCTTTTAGTAGGATTAAGTCTTGGTATAAAGGTCAAAAGTGATTTTCTAATTGAAATTGGAATAAACCAAGATGAAAGTGTTTGTGGTGCTAAAATTAATTTTAATAATTATGAGTCTATTTCTGGTACTTATACTGATTCAAAAATTAAATACTTTAAAGGAAATAGCTTTGGACGGTATTATATTCAATCGTCATTTCTTCTAGATAAAATAAATCAAAACAATAAATTATTTTTTGATTTTGGTCTTGGATTGGCATTTCGAGTTGGAGGAATTTCGACAGAAAAATCTCAGTTTGATGAATATTCAGTTTTATTAGATGAAAATTACTCAATTCTTGAAATTAATTCATACGTAAGTAAAAACCAGTACAAATCTTTTCTTTTTAATTTTGGTCTAACTGATGATATTTCAATACAAGGAAAATACATTGGTTCAATAAGTTTGTTTTATAGTAAATCAAAATCAATTTTAAACACTGTAATATCAGAGATTACAGTTAATTCGAATATCGAAAATAAAACATACAATTTTGGAAGTTTTAGTCGTGGAAGTGGTGTTTATTTGCAGTTTTCAAGAAAAATTCAAGTTATACCATGGAAAGGTAAAAAAATAAAAAGCTCATAACAAACGCTTAGCTCCATTTTTTTTGCCGCAGGCGCAACACAAAAAAAACAGCGCCAAGCGTTAGATGATAGAAGACATGAATCTTTGGGATATGAAACACCAAATGTGTTTTTCTCACAGTATGAAAAAGTATCTTAAAATAAACTTAACTTTGAAGAAAAGTTGTCCAACATTTGGGGAGTATTATAGTTTTTTTAAGTGAAAATTAATTTTCAGGAAAAGCAAAAAAAGCTGACATCACTGCCAGCTTTTGTAAGTTTATATCAAGTCTTTAAATCTTAAATTCTTGAATCTTTCAGTCAATAAAAGAGTCTAATGTCTATCATCTAAAAATCTAAAGTCTATTAAAGTGTCCCTCTTTTCTCTTGCTCTCTTTCAATAGATTCAAACAAAGCTTTAAAGTTTCCTGCGCCAAAACCTCTTGCTCCCATTCTTTGGATAATTTCGAAAAACAAGGTTGGACGATCTTCAACAGGTTTAGTGAAAATTTGTAATAAATACCCTTCTTCATCCGCATCAATCATAATTGCTAATCTTTGCAACTCTTTGATATCTTCTTTCATCATTTCCATATGAACACCTAATCTTACTGGGATTTGATCGTAATAATCTTGTGGTGGAGCAGACAAAAACTCAATTCCTCTTGCTTTCATTTCGCCAACAGTTTTGATGATGTCATCCGTAGCTATTGCAACATGTTGTACACCAGGACCATTATAAAAGTCTAAATATTCTTCAATTTGAGAACGTTTTTTTCCTTTAGCAGGTTCGTTAATTGGGAATTTGATACGACCATTTCCGTTACTCATCACTTTACTCATCAAAGAGGAATATTCGGTGGTAATTTGTTTATCATCAAAAGACAAGAAATTCACGAATCCCATAACATCTTCGTAAAATTTCACCCAAATATTCATTTCATTCCAACCTACATTTCCAACCATATGGTCGATGTATTTTAGACCAATTGGAGCAGGATTGTAGTCTGATTCCCACTTTCTAAATCCTGGTAAAAATTCTCCTGTATAATTTTTTCGTTCCACAAACATGTGAACTGTTTCACCATACGTATAAATTCCAGCACGAACTACTTCGCCAAATTCATCTGTTTCAACTGTTGGTTCCATGTATGATCGAGCACCTCTTTTAGTCGTTTCTTCATAGGACTTACGAGCATCTTCAACCCATAATGCTACTACTTTTACACCATCACCATGTTTTTTTACGTGCTCTCCAATTGGAGAATCTTCAACCAAAGCAGTTGTTAACACCAATCTTATTTTATCTTGTTTTAGAACATACGAAACGCGATCTCTTACACCCGTTTCTAGTCCTGAATAAGCATGGGATTGAAATCCAAAGGCTGTTTTATAAAAATGAGCTGCTTGTTTTGCATTTCCAACATAAAATTCAACATAATCTGTCCCCATTAGTGGAAGAAAATCTTGTGCTCCCTCAAATATTTTTTCTAATCCGTAGTTTACACTTTTTGCTTCTTTTGCCATTTTATTTTTATTTTTTAAAGAGAGACCAATAATTATTCCTCTTTACAATTAATATTTTGATTAATAATTAAACGGATTTAATCCGAATATAAGTTACGTTTTTTCTATTAAACCCAGCACCTAAATCACAACCAACTAGTAACATACTCTTCATCCTGCATATCTAGAGCAGCTTGAGTTAACTTTAAAGGTTTAAAAGTATCGACCATGACGGCTAATTCCTCTGTTACCTTTTGCCCAATACTTCTTTCCATTGCACCAGGATGAGGTCCATGAGGTATTCCGCCAGGATGCAATGACATGTAGCCTTTCTCAACATGATTTCTGCTCATAAAATCTCCATCTACATAATAAAGAACTTCATCTGAGTCAATATTACTATGGTTATAAGGAGCAGGAATCGACTTTGGATGATAGTCGTATAAACGAGGACAGAAGGAGCAAATTACAAAATTATGTGCTTCAAATGTTTGATGAACCGGAGGCGGTTGATGCACTCTACCTGTAATTGGCTCAAAATCATGAATACTAAAAGCATATGGAAAATTGTACCCATCCCAACCTACGACGTCAAAAGGATGCGAAGCGTAGACAACATCGTGTAGAACGTTTTCTTTTTTTATTTTAATTAAAAAATCACCATTTTCATCGTGCGTTTCTAACTCATGAGGAGCGCGTAAATCTCTTTCGCAGAAAGGAGAATGTTCTAAAAGTTGACCAAAATTATTTCTATAATTTCGAGGTGTTAAAATCGGACTAAACGATTCAACAATAAAATGACGATTATCTTCCGAATCAAATTGAATTTGATAAATCATTCCTCTCGGAATAATTAAGTAGTCACCGTATGAAAAATCAATATTTCCAACTAAAGTTCTCAATTTACCAGAACCTTTGTG
>CAMATR010000316.1 GCA_945861175.1 Chitinophaga pinensis
AGAGATTTTTGGACTTCTTGGACCAAATGGTGCAGGGAAAACGACATTGATCCGGATCATTAATCGCATTTTAGAACAAGAAAGTGGTCAGATACGCATGAACGGTGAGCTAATGACAGACCGACATCTCTTATCAATAGGTTATCTACCAGAAGAGCGCGGACTTTATAAGACTATGACAGTTGAGGATCATGCTATGTTTTTAGGCAGGCTTCGCGGTTTATCTAAAAAAGATGTTAATCAACAACTTGACCATTGGTTAGTAAAATTTGAAATTAACGATTGGCGCAAAAAGAGAATTGAAGAATTATCAAAAGGTATGGCTCAAAAAGTGCAATTCATCTGTACAGTTTTGCATGACCCTAAACTTTTGATACTTGATGAACCATTAAGTGGCTTTGATCCTGTGAATATTGAATTAATAAAGCAAGAATTGTCCGAAATGAAGTCTAAAGGAAAAACAATCTTGTTATCCACTCACAACATGAAAAGTGTTGATGAAATTTGTGATCGTGCGGCCTTAATTCATGAATCAAAAAAAATAATGGAAGGAAAAGTTACTGACCTCCAAGAAGCACACAAGAAAGGTGAATTCGCAGTAAAATTCCGAGGAAGTATGATTGCTTTCGTAAATGCTCTTTGGACGGGTTTTGAACTAATTGATAAAGAGATTTTGGATGAAGACCGATTTATTGCCCGAATAAAAATGCGCGGTGACAATAACTTTGAAGACCTTTTACGAGCACTCATTGGGCAAGTGCGAATTGAAGCTGCATGGGAAGTATTGCCGTCGATGCAAGATATATTTATTGACTTAGTATCAGAAAGAAAGGAGGCTTTAGATGCGTAATACGTGGTTAATCGCCTTGCGCGAATTGAAAGAGAGAATTGGATCAAGGTCGTTTTTATTCATGTCGATTGCAGGACCTCTTCTGATATTAGTTTTCAGTTACCTTTTATTTGCCTACGGCGGAGAGGGAAGGCAGCATTGGAATATTTTAATTGCTGACCCCACAGGTATAATGGATAACAAAATCATGGCGCATGAAGATAAGGCAGTAACCTATTCCTTTGCTGATGGATACATTGAGATGGAAGAGTTCCGAGATGCGAAGCAATTCGCCGACTATGATGCTATGGTTGAAATCAATGAAAAAATACTTTCAAATAAAACCGCATTCATCTTTTTTAGGGAAAAACCATCTGTAAGAATGCAAACTCGAGTTCAATTTCAAGTAGAAAGAAGAATTGAGGAAGTTATGGTAAAGCGTTTTACAAATTTGTCCTTAAGCGATTTTAGAAAAATCAAACAACCTTTAAACATCGCTTTTAGAAATATTAATGATCCTTTTGATGAAGCCTCAGATCTAAGAGGTTGGGTTGGATTATTTTTCGGAACAATCATTTTTCTTTTTATTTTCCTTTTCGGAATGACGATACTTCAAAGTATTTCGAGAGAAAAAAGCAATCGAATCGTTGAAGTCTTGTTAGCTACCGTGAGACCAAACCAACTTCTAACAGGAAAAATAATTGGGATTGGACTTTCCGCATTTTTGCAATTTGCGGTTTGGATGATTATCGTCTGTGCGGGTTTATACTTTTTACGAGAAACCCTATTCCCAGATATGCTTAATGCTTCCAATATAGATATTGTTCAACTATCAAAAGAAGCACAATCAAATTCGGACCAACTATTTACGAATAAGGAGTACAATGATTTCGTGAACCTGGTATTCGAGCGCATTCAATTCGTCAACATAACAGGATTCTTTTTACTATTTTTTCTGGGTGGATATTTGTTTTACGGTTCCCTTTTTGCTTCTATTGGTGCAACTTCCGGATCTGAAAGTGATGGTCAACAGTTCATCTTACCAATCGTTTTCATTCTAACCATAGCACTATATGCTGGCTATTACACATTACAAAATCCCGCAGCTGAATTAACAAGTTGGCTGCATTATTTACCTTTCACATCCCCAATAGTTGCAATGGTTAAATTATCTCAAGGATATGAGCCGGGTGAAAGTTATCAAATTTGGGTATCATTTCTGATATTATTGGTGAGTGCTTTTCTTTTGGTTTCACTGGCAGGAAGATTCTACAAGAATGGTATTTTGCAATTCGGTCACAGACTTCGATTTTCAACATTACTGAAATGGATGAAAAAATCCTAAAATATGATCAAAGCAGTAATTGATTTAGGTACAAACACATTCAATATACTCATAGCTCGAATCGAGGACAATTTTTTTGAAATCTTATGGTCTGGGAAAGAAGGTGTCTCATTAGGCATGGGAGGTATAAATGAAAAAATAATTGCGCCAGATGCATTTCAAAGAGGTCTCGAAACAATGGAACGCTTTAAGCAATTTTGTGATGACTGGAAAGTTGTGCAAATAAATGCCATAGGTACTTCTGCGCTAAGAGACGCCTTAAATTCGTTAGATTTTATTGAAAAGGTCAAGAAATTAACTGGAATTGAAATCAAAATCATAAGCGGAGAAATTGAGGCAGAACTGATCTACAAAGGTGTTAATTTAACCTATAAATTCAAGGAGCCAGCAATGATAATGGATATTGGTGGCGGTAGTACTGAATTTATTTTTGCTGATGAAAATGGAATATTTGATTTGATCAGTTTGAATATTGGTGTATCGAGGATGTATCAAGAATTTCAAACAAGTGATCCATTGACCAAGGAGGATGAAAACAATATTGAAAAATGGTTAGAAACAAAAGCAAATGGTTTCTTTGATAATAAACAAATTGACATCATCATTGGAGCTTCTGGAACTTTTGAAACCTTTTACGAACTGATACACGACACTGACTTTCCATCAAAGAGGAATGCTCTAGAACTTCAGCGAGAAGAACTAGACAATTGCTTGGACGTTATAATTAGATCCACTCAAGCAGAAAGAGATACAAATGATCGCATCATTCCAATTCGGAAAAAAATGGCGCCAATTGCAGCTGTTAAAACGAGATGGGTACTAAATAAATTACTGGTAAAAAAAATAGTGATTTCCCCTTTTTCTCTCAAAGAAGGAGCGCTGGTGTAAAATATTTAAACATTAAAAAACTAAAAAAATCATTTTAATTCTGCAAGAACTTTGAGCCTTTAGAAATTTAAAAAAGTTTTTTTCGCATGTCCTTCCAACGGTATAATTTGGAAAAAGTATAAACTAAAACCGGTTGTAAGAATATAATCGTTAAGATACTCTCCCAACCAAAGGAT
>CAMATR010000317.1 GCA_945861175.1 Chitinophaga pinensis
TACAAAAAGCCTATAACTGCGCCCAGAACTGAAAGTAAAGAGAGTGTCCAAACATCGAATTTAGTACCATTTAAATACCAATTTGCAAAAAGACAAGAAATGATAATAAATATAACTGTGACACCTGTAATTCCATCCATATTATCGAGCATATTGAGGGAATTCATTACGACTACTACCCAGACAATGGTTAAAACAGCATCTATAAAATAATTGTGAGTAATATCAATCAATGTGCCGGTCAAAATAAAAATGGCTCCGCAAGAAATCTGAATAAAAAGTTTTGAATACGGTCTTGTGTTGTATGCGTCATCAGCCAAACCCATTAAAAAGGCTAAGCACGATGTAATAAATAGGCCAGTAAATTCATACCCAAATTGTGCATTATGAAAAGTGTTTGTTTCTTCCAGGAACATAATGTAAGCCATTGTAGAAAATATAAAGACTACAAAAAATGACACACCACCTAATGAGGGCTTAGATTGATTGCTCCAACGAATGACAATGTCATTTTTATTTCTAATGCCCAAAGAATGAGAAAACTGTAATAACAATTTATTGCAAAGTACCGAAACAAGAACGCCACCACCTAGGAAAGCAAAAAATGAAAATATATCCAATGCTGTCATTAAAAAGGACTATTAAATGATTGAAAACTTAATCCCTCTTTATCTTTTGTAGAAATAATAGGGTCGTTTACTTGCCAATCTATTGCCAAATCCGGATCATTCCACATCAATGTGCACTCTGAAACAGGATGATAGTATGCAGAACATTTATAAGAGAAAACAGTATCATCTTCCAATGCAATGAACCCATGCGCAAACCCTGGGGGAATCCAAAATTGATCGTGCTTTTCTTCACTAAGTTCAACAACCTGACTTTTACCATAAGTTGATGAATCTTTTCTTAAATCTACAGCTACATCCAACACACGTCCTTTGACTACCGAAACAATCTTTCCTTGAGCATGGGGTGGATATTGAAAATGCAGCCCACGGAGTACATTTTTAGAAGATCTGGAGACATTGTCCTGAACAAAACAATACTCGCCACCTAAAAATTCGTTGTAACGAAGTTCATTAAACGACTCAAGAAAATAACCTCTTTCATCTTCAAAAACGCGCGGTTCTAATAATAATAACCCGTCTATCTCAAATTTCGTTATTTTCATCTTCTGAATACCCCAATAATTTTATCTCTTAACTTATATAGCCATTGTTTAGGCTTGGACAATTCTTCTGATTCGTAATAACCATATCCGTATCCATAACCGTAACCATAACCATAACCGTAACCATAACCATAACCAGAATTACGTGATGCATCTACACCATTTAAAATAACATTCAATTTATCGATCTGATTCATTTCGAACAATTCCTTCACGCGAAGTGCGAAATTTCTTTTCGAGAAATTTGATTTAAATACATAAATTGGAATATCAGCTTCAGTTAGGTTTTTAACTCCATCAGACACCAAACCAATTGGCGGGTTGTCGATGATTATAACATCATACATTTCTTTCAAATCATCCAATATTTTGTAGTAATTAGTGCTCAACAGCAATTCCGAAGGATTTGGTGGAATTGGCCCTGCTGTAATGAAATGAAGGTTCTCAATTTGAGATATCTGAATACATTGGTCAAGAATTGCTTGTTCAGTAATCAACGCACTCATTCCATAGTTATTATCGACGTTGAATCCCAAATGCACCTTTGGTTTTCTCATGTCAAGATCCAACAAAATGGTCTTTTTACCGGACATTGCAATAATCCCAGCTAGGTTTAGTGCAACAAATGTTTTTCCTTCTCCAGAGATGGAAGAAGAAATGGCAATTGTTTTGTAATTCGCGTTAATATAACTAAGGTTCGTTCTGATTTTTCTCATTGATTCAGCCATAACGGATTTTGGTGAATCATGCACAAGAATTTGAGAAAACTTCATTGATGACTTAGAGAGAGGTACACCGCCAAGAATAGTTGCTTTTTCAGGCAGAATACTTTTTAAGTCATCCAACATATTTATCTCATTGAATGAAAGGTATTTAAAGAACATTACTGCAATTCCTAAAATGAAACCGAACATTGCCAAAGTTCCATAAATCAATTTTCCATTCGGAGAAATTGGAGAAGTATTCACAGTTGGTCGCGTCAAAATCCTGTTACTCGAAGAGTATCCTGCATCGGAAAGGGCATACATCGCTTTCTTTTCGGTTAACATGTTAAAATACTTCTCATTCAAATCCTGAATTCCTTTGAGCCTGTTGTACTCTTGCTTTTTAATTGGTAAACCATAAAATTCTGCTTCAAATTCATTTATCTTGGCATTCAACATTTTTAATTTAGTATTCTGCCGGTCTAAATTGGAGGCGATTGCACGTATTACCGTACTAATTTTCACATTTACCTTCTTGTTAATCGTTTTTACATCCGGATTTTCCTCCGTAACGCGATACATTAAGTCTTCCTTTTTCTCAAGTAAATCGAAGAGCCCCTGTATTTGAGGAGCTAATGTTTGCTCAAAGCTTTTTCCAATCAACTCCGGAAGTAAACGATAGACATCCAAACGATTTGGCTCATCTTTCATTTTTCTATCCATTAGCACCAGCGTTCGGATTTCATCTTCAACAATTATTCGCTCTTCCTTGAATTCAGTAATACTCTGAGACAAACTTAACTCAGCACCATTCATGTCTGAAAACCTAGTGTTGAGTTGATACATTCTTAAACTATCCTTAGAATCTCTTAAAACACCGCCCAACGAATCCAATTGCTGATTAACAAAAGAAAGAATATTCTCAGAACTCTTTAACTGTGTTTCATCGTAATTATCAATAAAGGTATTTGCAACAGCCAGCGCCAAATCATTACACAATTGAGGATTATGACCTCTCACTGTTACCTGAATCGTATTTGCTACCGGGTCAAGGGGCGCAACATCCAAATAACTCAGGTATTTTGCCGCAAATGAACTTATACTGTTAAATGTGAAATGAAGTTCGTTTTGAGAAGCATCCGCTTCAAATTCTTTTGGAGCGGCCGCTTTAGCCACAACTTCCATGTGTTGATTTTCGAGGTGCTGATTTAATTTGCCCTTCAACGTGAAATTTTTACCCTGATGAAGGTAAGAAAGAGAAACTATTTGACCGTCATAATGCACATTAATTGGAACGGACACCAAACTGGAATCCTTCAGCTGATAGGGTACAATATGAAAATTACTGGCATTGTATAT
>CAMATR010000318.1 GCA_945861175.1 Chitinophaga pinensis
AGCTTCTGATTTTAAAATTACCTCTAATTCACGAAGTCCATTCATAAAGAGAGTATTACCTGAAGAAACAATATCACAAATACCATCTGCCAGACCAATTGCAGGAGCCACTTCCACCGATCCAGAGATAGTGTGAATTTCCGCCGAAACATTATTTTTCTTTAGGTAATCTTCAACTGTATTTGGATAAGACGTTGCTATTTTTAATCCTTGAAAGTCTTTGACTGACTGAACAGTCGAAGCTTTTGGAACTGCCAAGGACACCCTGCATTTAGAAAAATTTAACTTCACTAATATTTCCAAAATGGACCTTTCCTCTAAAAGCAAATTTTCACCTACAATAGCTATATCGACGACGCCATCATTCACGTATTGAGGAATATCCGAGTTCCGTAAAAACAATACTTCAAGGGGGAAATTCGACGCTACCGACTTTAATTTTCCATTCGAGGAATCAATCTTTAATCCAGCTTCTTTTAAAATTTGCAGGGAATCTTCAAATAAACGACCTGACTTTTGAACAGCTATTCTAAGCATACTTTTAAAATTAATTTGCCTGAATCATTTATTTGGGAAAAAAAAACCCGCCTTAGATTCAGACGGGTTAAAATTATTTAAATAATACAAATAATTATCACGCCTGAAAACTCCAAGTATGATGGTGATGCATTAGTGTGTTAATCAATTTCATGAGGCAAAAATAATTACTTTTTTAATAATTGAGCGAAATCTTTTGCAAAATATGTCAATATAGCATCCGCTCCTGCTCTGCGCATACTTAATAACATTTCAGAAATCGCTAAATCATAGTTTAACCAACCCTTTTCAGCTGCAGCATAAACCATTGCACATTCACCACTTACATTATAAGCGGTTACAGGAATATTAAAATTCTCTTTTAGTAGATGAATAATATCAAGGTAACAAAGTGCCGGCTTGACCATAATAAAATCTGCACCTTCCATAACATCTAATTCTGCTTCCAAAAGTGCTTCGCGTTTGTTCGCAGGATTCATTTGATACGATTTTTTATCACCAGATTTCGGAGCAGAATTCAGGGCATCTCTGAAAGGACCATAAAACGCGCTCGCATATTTTGCAGTGTAGGACATTATTGAAACATCCGAAAACCCATTAATATCGAGCGTTTCCCTTATTGAACCTACTCGACCATCCATCATATCTGAAGGGCCTATTATGTCTGCCCCTGCTTGTGCTTGAGCTAAAGCCATTTTATTTAAAATAGGTAAAGTTTGATCATTTAAAATTTTACCGTTTTCGACCAGGCCATCATGACCATCAGAAGAATAGGGATCCAAAGCAACATCGGTCATAATAATCATTTCCGGGAATGTTTCTTTCAATTTCCAAATTGCATTCAAATAGAAATTATCGCTTGCATAGCTGTAACTTGCTGTTTTGTCCTTTAAATGTTCTTCAACAGCAGGGAAAATATCAAAAGTAGAAATACCTAACTTTAGACATTGTTCAATTTCTGGAATTAATAAATCTATTGACCAACGAAAGTTTTTTGGTAGAGAACTTATTTCCTCCTTAATTTTAATTCCATCCTTCAAAAAAATGGGATAAATTAAATGCTCAACTCCAATTTTAGTTTCCTCCACCATTGAACGAATGGGAGCTGATTTACGATTTCTTCTTGGCCGAATATTCATAGTTAAATTTCTCTTATCAAAATTAATCATCAAGTTCGATTTAATACATTATTCTACACTTGTTTTCGCGATAATTTTCTTTTTTACTATCTTTAGGCAATCATTTATTCCTGATATGAAAATTAAAATTTATTCAGTCACTCTCTATCTTTTAACATTTGCTATTATTTCTTCTTGTAGTAATAGTTCAGAGAAGGATTCTATTGACAAAGATGTCATTGATCCAGCTTCATCTTTGAACACCAACTTTGATGGAAAAATCTTTAGTATCCCATCTCCAGTTCAAACAGCAATGTTTATTAAGGCATTGAACTTACCTTACGATAATAATGTTCTGAATCCAATAGAAAATTCAAGTAATTATTCTACAGAATTCAAACAAGCATTGAATCTAGGTATATACGGAACGGATTTAGGTTATTGCTCCTTGTATGAGCAAAAAAATAATTCACTTAAATATTTATCAATTGTTGAGAAATTAACTCGACAGCTTGGCTTGGAAGGCGCATTTGATAAAACATTTATGTCGCGTTTTGAGAAAAACTCAAGTAATCAAGATTCTATGTTGGTAATTACCGCCGACGCTTATAGAAAAGCAGATTATTTTCTTAAAAATGCCAAACGAAAATCAACCTCTTCACTCATTCTTGCAGGAGGATGGATTGAATCCATGCACTTTGCTTGTAAAATGTATGGTACAACTAAAAATTCAAAAATTAAAGAAAGAATCGGTGAGCAGCAACAAACTTTAACCACCATGATTGAAATCCTTGACGAATTTAATAAGTCGAAACAAAATGATGAATTGATTTCTTCTTTAAATGATTTGAAGATTGAATTTGATAAAATAATTATCGATTACAAATACGTTGCACCCAAGACTGATGCGAAAAATAAAGTCACTACCCTTCAACATGAGATCAAAGTTGAAATAAGTGAAAATGTAATGTCTGCTATTAGCACCAAAGTGAATAATTTAAGAGAGTCGGTAATAAAATAACTTTGAAGATGAAATTATCAAAAACAATTATTGCTATCGCTTTATTCTATTCTGGCGTTGCTATTTCTCAAGACTGCGAGTCAATTGTAAAAACTTGCGAATCATACCTCAATGGGAAGAACGGAAATGTAAAATTTATTTCCGACGGTCAGGTTTACACCGCTTTCTTGGATCGAGAAAAAGCTGAATTTAAAACCACATTATTTGGTGGATCAATCTATCGAATTGCTTCAAGTGCAGGAACGGACGACGATTTTGTGATTTTCACAGTAAAGGATCCCAAAGGGAATGTATTATTCACAAACTCAAAGTACAAAAATGCACCTTATTGGGATTTTAAAGTACAAAAAACTATCCCTGTTACGATTGAAACAGAATTAGATTTAGACAAAAAAGTTACAGGCTGCGCAGTAATGCTTATTGGTTTTAAACAATAGTTTCCATAGATGAGTGAGCGCATACTAAGTGCTTTAATGCAGCTTTTTGCTATCATTGCTCAAGTCGATGACTCTCTAGAAGTTGAAGACGAAACAAATATCACCAGTTCAAAAGGAAGGAA
>CAMATR010000319.1 GCA_945861175.1 Chitinophaga pinensis
GCACAAACAATGGAAATCCACCATTCAAAGCACCACCAAGCTTATACAACAAATCTTAATGCCGCTATAGCAGGAACTGATTTTGAAAACAAATCTATAGAAGAAATACTTAAAATTTGTAAAGACAAGCCTGCAATTAGAAACAATGGGGGAGGATTTTGGAATCATAATTTATTTTGGAAAGTTATGAGTCCAAATGGTGGAGGCCATCCATCCGGAGTTTTAGCAGCGGCTATCAATGCTCATTTTGGATCTTTCGATGCATTCAAAGAAGAATTTTCAAAAGCAGGTGCTACACGCTTTGGTTCTGGTTGGGCATGGTTGTGTGTCGAAAACGGAAAATTAGTTGTATGTTCAACAGCAAACCAAGACAATCCGATTATGGGAGAGGGATGTGGAGGAACTCCAATACTTGCGCTCGATGTTTGGGAACATGCTTATTACTTAAAATACCAAAACCGCAGACCCGATTACATGAACGCATTCTTTAATGTGATTAATTGGGATGAAGTTGCAAAAAGATACTCTGCCGCTTTATAAAGAAGGAAAAAGATTCAAGTTAAGAAAGGTTACCTATGGTAGCCTTTTTTTATTCATGCAAATGAAGGAATATTAATTGCCTCAACAGCTTTTATTTCAGGTGCTACTAATTTAATAGCCTCTTCAAGTCCAGCCTTTAGTGTCATCAAACTCATTGAACACTCGCTGCAAGCACCCATTAATCTTACCTTTACAACTCCATCAACTATCTCCACCAGTTCCATGTCGCCCCCATCCGCATTTAGAAATGGTCGCAACTGCTCAATTGCGTTGTTTACTTTTTCGATTAGTTCTTTATTTTCTGTCATGGTTGTAAATTTTCTACTGAATTTTTCTTCAAACTTTTCAGGTTAAAAACAAAAGTACGAACTAATTCTTCAAATGCTAAAGTAGTAAGGCTATTTTCTTGGAAAACAGCAGGTCTGCCCGCATCCCCTGCTTCTCTTACACTTTGCACAAGTGGAATATGCCCAAGAAAAGGAACGTCCATTCCTTCTGCCAGGTTTTTGGCACCATCTCTTCCAAAAATATAATACTTATTTTCTGGCAGCTCAGCAGGCGTAAACCAAGCCATATTTTCAACCAATCCTATTACTGGCACATTGATCGAATCCATTTTGAACATATTTATACCCCGACGAGCATCAGCGAGAGCTACTTCTTGAGGGGTAGACACAATTACAACCCCGTCTAATGGCACAGTTTGCACTAAAGAGAGATGAATATCCCCTGTGCCTGGTGGAAGATCTATTAACAAGAAGTCCAATTCTCCCCAATAGGCATCAGTAAACATTTGTGTTAGAGCTTTAGCCGCCATTGGGCCTCTCCAAACAACAGCATTGTCTTGGTCAGTAAAAAATCCGATTGAAAGCATTTTAACACCATAACTCAATACGGGGTTGATCATTGGTTTTCCATCCACATCAATCATTGTAGGCCTATCATTTACAACGTCAAACATGGTTGGCATTGAAGGTCCATAAATATCTGCATCAACTATACCTACGCGATAACCAGCTTTAGTTAAGCCTCCCGCCAAATTTGCAGTTACTGTAGACTTCCCAACCCCTCCTTTACCTGAAGCAATTGCAACAATGTGTTTAACTTCGGGAAGGATTTTCCTGCGTGCTTCTCTTGCTTCAGCTGGAATGCCTTTAACAGTGCAATCAATTTGTATAGTCGAACCAAAGGTCCTCTTTAAATTAAATTCAATTGCCTCTTGCATTCTTTTTCTGGAATGCATTGCGGGATTAGAGACATTTACAACAAGTTTTATTTTATCACCATCAATTTCTAGTAATTCAACTAAATTTAATGAAACGATATCTTTTTTAAGATCTGGTTCGATAACAATCGAAAGTGTCTCAAGAAGGTTTTCTCTATTCAATTCCATAAGCTGCAAAATTAACTAAAAAAGCAGCTACTTGAAAACAGAAAAATCTAAGAATATTATTGGATGGATTTAAATGATTTAATGGATTTAGCCATCAATTTAATGATCATTTTTTCATAGCCAGCGTCTCTACTTCTTAATTCATAAGTAATCCCATTGATTACCTTCTGCGAATATACATGGTATGATTTGTGCTGCACTCCAACATTTGGAGAAGCCTCCTTAGATCCACGAACAATTAATGTGCTTTCAAAAACGATCAGCTCTTTTTCATCTACTAAATACCTAATATCGAATACACTTTGTTCTTTCAATTCTTTCTTTTTATATTCAATCAAGTCTGTGTAATCACCATAATCTTCTATATGTAGCTCAAAGTTAGGCCCCACAATGATATCCCACATAAAATCCCCCTCATTGTGCAAAATTTCTGGTGTTGTAGAGGCCCCAATATTAGCAGTTTCATCAGGCAGCATAATCATTGCAGGAATATCGTATGCTTTCAAGCTTAACCCCTTGAACTCATAATATTCCTCATCGGAATTTGACTTAGCAACCGAATCCTTGCCGTTGTCAGAACATGAACTAAAGAATAACGAAAAGGTTATTAGCAATAGAGCTAGGATGTTAGTCATATTCATGTAAAATGTCTTATTCACTGATTATTTCGTCTATTTAACAAAAATAGAAAAGATTTTGAACATTGGGTTAAACAAAATAATAGTTACTTTGTTCAACTTGTTTGGACTGTCTTTGTTGTGTCTAAAATTAACCCTTAGTAAAATTTGATACTATACAATGGCAGAATACAAAATAAAAGACCTTGAGGTTCTTACTGGTATTAAGGCTCACACTATTCGAATTTGGGAGAAAAGATATAATCTGATTTCTCCTGATAGAACAAATACGCAAATACGCAAATACTCAGATTTAGACTTAACGAACCTCCTGAACATAGCCTTACTAAACAAATATGGAATTAAAATTTCCAAAATTGCTGATATGGCTCAGGAGCAAATCACTGAAAAAGTTGGTGATTTAAAATTTAGCAAATTAGAAAATACGAGTCAGGAAAAATTAGTCCTTTCACTAATTGAATTAGACGAAGACTTGTTTAAAACCACTTTAGATCACCTTATCGAAAGTGTTGGACTCGAACAAACCTTCGCCTCACATATTATTCCATTTTTAGATCGTATTGGTATCATGTGGTTAGTTGGAACAATTCACGCCGCACAAGAACATTTTATATCCAACCTCATCCGTCAAAAAGTTATT
>CAMATR010000320.1 GCA_945861175.1 Chitinophaga pinensis
GGATACCTGTAGAGCGGATTCAAGCAAATGGGGAAAGTAATTCAAGGGTAGACTATACCTATAATGATTTGAGACAAGATAATGCTGTCTTATATAGAATTATGGAGGTTGACTATAATGCGAATTTTCAGTTTTTTGGTCCCATAGCAACAAATTGTTTTGATAAAACAAAATTGACTCACCTATACCCAAACCCTGTCATTCATGATTTCAATGTTATTCTAAACACTAATATGGATCAACAATTGGTTCATTTATGTTTTCTCAATTCACGGGGAGAATTAATCAAAGTACAGGAAGAAATTATAAATTCAGGTGAAACAACTTTACCATTTAACGCAAGTGATTTCATGCCAGGTTATTATTTTTTGAGGGTATCTATCAATAATAATACAGAACTGACAAAGTTCATTGTTCAATAGCTACTCGGTGCTTAAGATTAAAAACATCACAATTAAAATCAGTAAAAACAATAAATAAAGCTTAGGGTCTCTATAAATTGGACGTTTTCCGCGCTTTGTTAATAATGAATAATCCTTATAGATCTGAGAAAAATCCTTATAACGATCTATTTGAACCTTCGTTGGTTCAATCTTTTTATTGGTTCTATTTACGGAGAATTTTCTCATTTTTTTTCACTCCATTTCTTATTTAACTTTTCAAGTAAGCGATAAACACGCATTTTAGCATTTGCTTCGGTGATGTTATAAATATCAGCAATCTCTTTAAAGCTTAAATCTTGAAAAAAACGTAATTCGATCAAATCGAGTTGCTCTTGTTCAAGTTCATTCAATAGGTGTATTAATTGTTCCTGATCATCTTCAGACATATAACCCTTGATCTGAGCTTCTTCAAATAAGCCATTTATCTTGCGTTCCTCAATTTCGACAGAATAGGTATTTTTCTGTTTTCTAAAGAACATATTCACCTCATTTTGTGCAATTCGATACAACCATGTAGAAAAGGAGAGACCGCGATCTTCATATTTCTGGATATTCGCCATTGCTTTTATAAAAGTTTGTTGGCACAGATCTCCTGATTCGGCTTCATTTCCGCCAAGCCGTTTAAAAATAAAGCGGAAAATCAGATTAAAGTATTTTTGGTATAATTGTCCGAAATAGTGAGCATCCTTTTTTGCAAGTGCGATGATTTCGCTCTCACTTAATTCGGCTGTATTTTTTTTGTTTCGAAACAATTTTTATTAGGAAAATGCGCTTAAATTAAAAAGTAACATTAGGGTGTAGAAAGTGATATGGGAATAATTTTCCCATTTATCCATTGATGTCCCTTTTCTGCAAAATCAGCAATGAATTCAGCCATTTTTTCAGCACTAACCGGGGCTTGATAACCTGGGAATGCCTCTTCTAACATTTCAGTTTGAGCAGCTCCCAAACAAAGGCAATTCATTTTTATGTTGCTGTCTTTGTGCTCTTCTGCAAAAAGTTCGGTAAATGAGCAAAGCGCTGCTTTAGAAGTTGAATATGCAGTTAGGCCTGCAAATTTAACAGTACCCTGAAAGCCACCCATAGAGCTAATGTTCACAATATGCCCTCCGATGGGTTCCATTTTTGAAATAGCAGCTTGCACGGTTTGTATGACTCCAAACACATTTACTTGGTAGCTTTTTTGCAAATCTTCTTCTGTGAGCTGGCGAAATGGTTTATTCACTAAATACCCTGCATTATTAATTAAAATATCAATTTTTTGGAGGTTGGAAAAAACTGCAGTGGCTTGTTCGTAAACCTTATTTGTAAGATCAAAAGAGAAAAAATCTACATTGTCTATACCTTGAAATTGCTTTTGCATTTCTGCTGCATTTCTTGATAGAGCAACAACTTTATTTTCCTTGTTTCGAGCTAGTAATTTTACCAGTGAAGCACCAATACCCCTGCTTGCACCTACAACCACAATTGTTTTTTTATTCATCGTAACTAAAGATTAACTCTTCGCTCGAGGGATGGGCCTGACAAGTCAAAATGTAACCTTGTTCAACTTCTTCATCTGTCAGTGCATAGTTGGCTTTCATCATAGCACTTCCTTTAAGCACTTTTGCTCGACAAGAGCAGCAAACACCACCTTTGCAGGAATAAGGAGCATCAAGTCCCGCTTTTTCTGCTGCTTCTAGCAAACTTCCGCCTTTCGAAGCCAATGAAAATTCAACAACTTCGCTTTCTAGAATAGCTTTGACTTTACTTAAGCCATCAAATGAAGAAACCGCTTTTTTACTAGAACTTTCCATTAAAACCGGAGCGGTAAAAAGTTCATATCGTATTTTATCATTTGAAACACCAAAGAATGTTAGTGTTGCTTTTACATCCATAATCATTTGCTCGGGTCCACAAATGAAAAAAGCGTCAGATTTCAATCTATTCAGATCTGATTTAAGCCATTCAGTAAAGGAATCTTTGTTAATTCGCCCTTCATGATATCCGTCAACTTTTTCACCAGTCAAAAAATGATCAACATGCACATTATTTAATGCTGCTATCTCATCTTTAAAAATTATTGAATCGATTTTTCTATTGCCATAAACCAAATTAAGGGTTCCTCCATTTTGTTTTAATTCCTTTGCGATTGAAAGGATAGGAGTAATTCCGCTACCTGCTGCGATGCCGATAACGTTTTTAACACTTTCATTAAGTGTGAAATTTCCCTTTGGCTCAGATACCCAAATTGCGTCTCCAGATTTCACTAATTCATTGAACCACTTCGAAACTTTTCCGTTAGAAATTGATTTAACTGCAATTGACAGGATTTCATCTGCACCGCTACAAATTGAATAAGAACGATGTTCTTCTTTGTTATCAATGTCGATGATAAAATCAAGGTATTGACCAGCTTTGAAAACATATTTTCTTTTCAGATCAAGTGGCACGGACAATTCTATTTTGACGCAATCTTCCGTTAGTTTTTTTACGGCAGATACCTCAAGTTGGTGGAACCCTTTTCGAACTACTTTTTTGTTTCCGTCTTTTTTAAATTTTCCAAATAATCCCATAGTTTAATTATCAAAGGATACTATTAATTTTTTACTAGTTGGATGAGCTTGGCACGTTAAAATATAACCTGACTCCACCTCATCTTTTTCAAGACCATAATTTACATCCATTCTTGCTGAACCTTCTATGATTCTTGCTTTGCAAGTGCAGCAAACACCTCCCTTACATGCAAATGGCAAATCCGCACCTGCTTTTTGCGCTGCATCTAA
>CAMATR010000321.1 GCA_945861175.1 Chitinophaga pinensis
CAACATTAGGATTTATAGGTACTATTTCCGGTGTAATTAAAATTTTCTACTCTATTTCCATTACAGAAAATGTTTCGATTAGTAATATTTCAGGTGGGCTTTATGAAAAAATGATTAGCTCAGGTTCAGGCCTAATTGTTGGAATTATAGCTTTTGCAGGGTATCATCTTCTAAACGGAATGATTGATAATTATGCTTTGAATATTCAAAAAGTAAGTTTAGATTTCGCAAACCTCCTTAGAACAAACAATGGCAATAAAGCGCAATAAACGCTTTCATGTTGAAGTAGCTACTTCGGCTTTAAGTGACATCATGTTTTTCTTACTTTTATTTTTCTTAATCATTTCGACCTTAGCAAATCCTAATGTAATAAAGGTTCCATTGCCTAAGTCAGATGCAAACGAAAAAACGAATAAACAACATGTTACGTTAACAGTAACACAAGATAAAAAATATTTCGTCAATAAAGACGAAGTAACAAGGGAAGGTATTGAGCAGAAATTACTCATTGAAACAGCTAAGTTGAACGATCAAACTGTAATATTAAGAATTCCTAAAAGTTCAGAAGTCCAAGAATTAGTCGATTTATTAGGGCTCGGCATGAAAAATAATTTAAAAATTATTATCGCCACTACTGAAGAATAAATATACAAAAATCAGTAACCTTCAACATCAATTTCCGTACATAGTTTTTTTCTAAATAAAAAACAGAATCTATTATGTACGTACTCCCCGCTGAAAATACAGACGAAAACAAAGAACTGAAGGTAGCAATTCTTTCATCCTCAATAATTATTCTATTTTTTTTAATAAGTGCCTGCTACTTATTTATACACGTGCCAATTCCAAAAGCCCGACCACCACTTAAATCAGATGCGGTGATAGAAGAAATGATAATTGATAAAGATAATGTTGAAATAGCCAAAACAGGAGGCAGTGATGGCGGCGGAACTGAAAATAATGCTCCGATAAATCCAGTTAAACATGAAAATCCCAATACAGTAGTAGGAAATGACTTTAATGCTCCGGCTAATAACGGAACTAATAGTGCTCCAAATCCTTTTGGTACTGGTGGTACTGGTGGTGGCAATGGAACAGGTAATGGATCCCTTAATGGGCCGGGATCTGGGGAAGGTGATGGAGGCGAAGGAATTGGAAATGGGCCTGGCAATGGGATTCACAGAGTAAGATTAAATGACCCAATCTTGCCAAAATATAAAACAGATGTTGATATCAAGGTCCACTTAAAATTAATCATAAATAGCGAAGGAAAAGTACTAAGCGGAAACAACATAGCATCAAAAACAACTACCACAGATCAACGTATTATAAACGGAGTTATCAGCGAAGTAATTAGGCAAGTTAGGTATAAACAAGATAAAAGTGCTGGTACACAATATACCTATGTTACCTGTATAGTTCGTGCGCAATAAGTACAAGCAAACTATTGATTGGCTTTTCAAACAATTTCCCTCCTATCAAGAAATTGGAGCCGAAGCATATAAACCAGGTTTAGAAAGGGTTGAGAAGTTACTAAATACCTTTAGTAATCCACACCTTAATACAAAAACAATTCATGTTGCTGGCACAAATGGAAAAGGTTCTACCTGTTCATTTATTGCGTCCATTCTTACCGAAAAAGGTGAAAAAGTGGGACTCTTTACCTCTCCTCACATTTTTGATTTCAAGGAGCGAATACGAATAAATGGAACAACAATTTCTGAGGAGGATGTTGTCACATTTTGCACGAAACTACGTGAAATCGAATTGCCTTTTCAGCCCTCCTTTTTTGAAATTACTTTCGTGATGGCAATGGAGTATTTTGCTGCACAAAATTGCACTTACGCGATTATAGAAACAGGCTTAGGAGGGCGATTAGATGCAACGAATGTGGTGCAACCCTTGCTTAGTATCATTACAAATATAGGACTTGACCATCAAAACTTTTTGGGGAACACTATCGAGGCTATTGCTGCAGAAAAAGCCGGAATAATTAAAAATAAGGTGCCCGTATTTGTGGCAGAAGAAACAGAAGAAACAAAAAATATTTTCCTGAACCACGCCCTTGAAAAGCAAACGAGTATTCAATTTTTAGTACCTACATACACTAAAGTAGATGGTATTGCAAATTATCAACAAACAAATCTGCAAACAGCAATACAAGGATTGTCAGTCATTGGTATTAATGTAAATGATGCCGAAGTGAGTTTAGCACTTAGAAATCTATATGAAAATACTGGGCTTTTCGGACGCTTTCAAGAAATTCAAAAACAGCCCCAAATTATCATAGATACTGCACATAATGAAGCGGGAATAAAAATCCTATTGAAAGAATTACAGGATACACCACATGAAAAATTAAAATTTATCGTCGGAAGCAGTGGAGATAAGGACTTGAAGAAACTCATTTCTAATTTACCCTCAACAAGCGAAATAAATTTATGTGTTTTTAAAAATGAACGGAGTACTACTTATAATGAACTGTCAGAATTAGCAGCGGAAATTGGCGCAGTTAAAAAAGTATATAAAGAAATAAATCAAGCCCTAAACGAAATAGTTAGCGACACCTTGTACAACGAAAAAATTGTCATCTGCGGAAGCTTTTTCCTCATTAGCGATATAAAACTATCGCTTTTGAAACAATGAATTTTTATCTTATTTTTGACTATTGGAAGTATTGAACTATTTTTATTAGAAATATAGTGCCTTAAAAACAAACTAATTCGTTCAAATGTTATTAAATTACAAAACAGGCAATGATTGATAAGCGAACCATAAGTATTGAAATTGAGGTAACTAGTAGTTTTCTGGAACAAGAATCAAGCATTCCTAATGGTCCATTCCGATATAGGTATGATGTTAAAATTACCAATCACTTGCAGAATAACGTTCAATTGTTGAGGCGATATTGGAAGATTGAGCATGTATTATTAGGCAATGCAGAAGTAGAGGGAGAGGGAGTTATTGGCTTTACGCCTGAAATTAATCCTGAAGAAAGCTTTGAATATTCAAGTTTTACAGAATTATTTATGCCCTACGGCAAAATGTCTGGGCATTACACTTTTAAAGATTTAGTTCTCGGTGATGTATTTAATGTCGAAATTCCTGCCTTTGTGTTAACCTATCCGATACTACTCAATTAAGTTCTACATGCACCACTTTTTTTGTTTCAAAAAAAGGTTCTTCAAAATAATCGCTTAATGAA
>CAMATR010000322.1 GCA_945861175.1 Chitinophaga pinensis
CATGATTGATCATCCATCCAAATTCTTTATCATTGGAGATATGCTTGAACTCGGCATAGAAACAAAGAACGAGCATGACAGCATTGGGCAGCTATTGGAAAAATTAGCTATTAAAGGATATAGTGTAGGTAATCAATTTTTAAAGGTTAAATCTGAAAATTTAATTGTTCAATTCAATAACTGCGAAGAGGCAGCTAGGTATTTCGAAATAAAATCTTTTTCAGACAACCTGATTATTTTAAAAGGTTCTCGAGGAATTGGTTTAGAAAACCTTGAAAGTTTATTCTAAATAAAAAAAGGAGGCCAATTGGCCTCCTTTTTTTATTTGTTAATATAATTATGAGTTCAAAATTCCTCTTGAAATAACAATTTTCTGGATTTCTGATGTTCCTTCGTAAATTTGCGTTATTTTGGCATCCCGCATTAATCGCTCCACGTGGTATTCTTTAACAAAACCATAACCACCATGAATTTGCACAGCTTCCACTGATTGCTCCATTGCAACTTTTGAAGCATATAGCTTAGCCATTGCACTAGATTGATCATAATTTCTACCTTGATCCTTGTCGATTGCTGATTTATAGACCAACAAACGAGCTGCCTCAACTTCCGTTGCCATATCAGCTAATTTAAATGCAATTGCTTGGTGCTTGTATATCTCTTTTCCAAATGCTTTTCTTTCTTTAGAATACGCAGTAGATAGCTCAAGTGCTCCAGCAGCAATACCCAATGCTTGCGCCGCTATACCGATTCTTCCACCTGAGAGTACTTTCATGGCAAATTTGAAACCAAACCCATCCTCACCTATTCTATTTTCTTTAGGTACTTTAACATCATTGAATAACAGAGTATGAGTGTCACTTCCACGAATACCCAACTTATCCTCTTTAGCACCTACAATGAAGCCTTCCATTCCTCTCTCAATGATAAAAACATTAATTCCCTTATGACCCGCTGCAACATTGGTTTGAGCAACTACTAAATAAACTGAGGCTGATGAACCATTTGTGATCCAATTTTTGGTTCCGTTCAACAAATAATAATCTCCTTTATCAATTGCGGTCGTTTGCTGAGATGTTGCATCAGATCCAGCTTCAGGTTCTGACAAACAAAATGCACCAATCTTCTCACCTTTCGCAAGTGGTACTAAGTATTTTAATTTTTGTTCCTCTGAACCAAATTTTTCAATACCCCAACAAACAAGTGAATTATTAACCGACATACAGACAGAAGTCGAAGCATCGACTTTCGAAATTTCTTCCATAGCTAAAACGTATGAAAGCGTATCCATTCCTGAACCACCATACTTCGGGTCAACCATCATTCCCATGAAACCTAGCTCTGCGAGCTGTTTAATTTCTTCAACTGGGAAACGCTGTTCATTGTCCCGCTTTATAACTTCAGGTTTTAATACGTTTTGAGCAAAATCTCTAGCAGCCTCCTTTACAGCTAACTGCTCCTCAGTAAGGTCAAAATTCATCATGTAATTTAGGTTTTATAATAAACAGTATGGTTGCAAATGTAAGCGATTAATTCTATTTTTCAACTTTATAAGAGTATGAGTAGTTTTGAAATAATAGGACTTATGTCTGGAACTTCCATGGATGGTCTTGATATTGCGCATGTTTCTTTTGAAATGAATGCAAAAAATGATTGTTTCATTTTAAATAACTCCATGACTTATGAGATCTCCAGTGATATTAAAAATCGTTTATTGACGGCACCTTTTGCAAGCGTTCAACAGATAAGTCAATTGGATCATGATATTGCCCTATTTTATGCGGAGTGCGTAAATGAATTTATTTCAAGTAAAAATATAGAAAGAAAAAAAATTAATGCTATTTCAAGCCACGGTCAAACAATTCTGCATCAGCCTGGAAATGGTTTTTCACTGCAAATAGGACATGGAACGACTTTAGCTTATCATACAGGCATTCAAGTTATCAATGATTTTAGAAATCATGATGTTGCAGCTGGGGGTCAAGGTGCTCCGCTTGTCCCAATTGGAGATTTCGGTATTTTTAGCGATTTGGCAGAAGGATTTTTGAACATCGGAGGATTTGCAAATGTGAGTTTTAAAGATAATCACGAAGAAATAATAGCATACGACATTTGTCCAGGAAATTTACCTCTGAATAAACTAGTTGATTCAAAAGGATTAAGTTTTGACAAAGACGGAGAACTCTCCGCTCAGGGAGAAATTAATTTTTATCTACTCGATTTATTAAATTCTATTGAGTTTTACAATCAAACCGGACCAAGGTCTCTGGGCACAGAATGGTTGGAAGAACATTTTTATCCTAAATTAAAATTTGACAAAGAAATCGAAAATAACCTGAGAACAATTGTTGAACACATCGCAATACAAATAGCGCAAAAATTAAACGATGCGCACCTCGAAACAGTGCTAGCAACTGGAGGTGGTGCAAAAAATAACTTTTTAATTCAGCGTATTAAGCATTATTTCAATGGGAAATTAATTATCCCCGCAAGAGAAATTATAGACTTTAAAGAAGCCATAATTTTTGCCTATCTAGGTGCGTTGTATATAGAAAACAGGCCCAATGCACTTTCTTCTGTTACTGGGGCATCCAGAAATATGATTTGCGGAGTACTACATAAACCCGGATTTTAATTTAATTATTTCACATCTTTTCCATAACGCGTTCGAGGCATAGGACATTTACCTTGGATTTGTTTACTAAATTTACCCCTTCAATTCAGCTTAGCTATGAAAGATTTACTCAACAAATTTGAAAACAAAAGCCCGGAAATTGTCTTTGAATGGAAAGATGCAGAAACAGAGGCTAGAGGATGGGTGGTAATCAACTCGCTCAGGGGCGGTGCCGCAGGAGGTGGAACTCGCATGCGCGTGGGTTTAGACAAAAGGGAAGTTGAGTCCCTTGCAAAGACAATGGAAATTAAATTTACTGTTGCCGGACCACCAATTGGTGGTGCGAAATCAGGAATTAATTTCGACCCTAAAGATCCTCGAAAAGAAGGTGTTCTTAAAAGATGGTTTACGGCTGTATCCCCATTACTAAAACATTATTATGGTACTGGTGGAGATTTAAATGTAGATGAGATACATGAGGTTATTCCAATCACAGAGGATTGCGGCGTTTGGCATCCTCAAGAAGGAGTATTTAATGGCCATTTTCAGCCAAGAGAAGCTCAAAAAATCAATCGTATTGG
>CAMATR010000323.1 GCA_945861175.1 Chitinophaga pinensis
CTAATCTTTTGATGGCGGAAGACCCTCAGAAATTCAAATCTAAAGTGCAGGAAACTCTTCGCCGTCATTCAGATACAGTAAATAAACATACAGCTAAAGGAACATATTTCTTTGACTATGGAAATGCATTTTTGCTAGAGGCATCTCGCGCCGGGGGGGATGTTATGGCTGAAAATGGTATTGATTTTAGGTATCCTTCTTATGTGCAAGATATTCTGGGGCCAATGTGTTTTGATTTTGGCTTTGGTCCATTCAGATGGGTATGTGCTTCTGGTCGTGAAGAGGATTTAAAACGAACTGACGAAATTGCTTGTGAGGTACTTGAGGAAATGATGAAAAATAGTCCGACAGAAATTCAACAGCAAATGGCGGATAATATTCAATGGATAAAAGGTGCGCAGCAAAATAAATTAGTTGTTGGTTCTCAAGCCAGAATACTCTACGCTGATGCTGAGGGCAGAATGCGAATTGCCGAGGCTTTTAACAAAGCGATTGAAAGTGGAGAAATAGGTTTAGTCGTATTAGGAAGAGATCATCATGATGTTTCAGGCACCGATTCTCCCTACCGAGAAACTTCAAATATTTATGATGGTTCCAAGTACACGGCAGATATGGCAATTCAGAATGTTATTGGAGATAGTTTCCGAGGAGCAACTTGGGTTTCTATCCATAATGGCGGTGGTGTTGGCTGGGGTGAGGTAATCAATGGTGGATTTGGAATGTTATTAGATGGATCAGCGGAGGCTGACCGAAGACTGAAAATGATGCTTCATTGGGATGTGAATAATGGTATTGCGAGAAGAAGCTGGGCACGTAATGAGGGTGCTGTTTTTGCAATCAAAAGAGCAATGGAAGTTGAGCCTCGTTTAAAAGTGACAATTCCAGAATTTGTGGATGATCAGATTGTAGATGACATTTTTTCAACAACCAATAATTAATTTAGGCCGATCATTTCTTTAGACTGGGTATAGTATAAAAACCCTTTTACTAGCGGCAAATCCATATCTTTCAGCGTTAATACATATTCTTGCAATTGGGCAAAGTCTTTTTCTTTTTTACTGCCGGTTTTAAAATCGATCACTATGGTTTCTCTATCCTTAAAAATGATTTTATCAGGTCTTTTCAATGAGTCTCGGCCGAGAATGATAGATTGTTCAGATAGAATTTCATTTGCGCCATTTAACATTTCCTTGTATACTTTTGAATTAAAGAGCTCCTCGATGTCATGCTGTAATTGATTCTGTAAATCAGCTTCAATTTGACCTTCTGCAAAAAGTGTATTTAAGACATCGGTTATTTCGTTTAGATTATGGATTTTTGAAACAGCGAGATGAAATTGATTTCCAAGTCTTTGTTCTTGTGAAAGTTTATTTTCTTCATCGCTTAGACCTTTGTCTATGATGGATATATCCGGAAACCAAAGGTGCTCCGTTTGTGTGATTGGATAGAAGAAGTTCGATCCTGAGGATTTTCTTTTAACTGCAGGCGCATTTATGTCTCCAGACTCATATTCAATTTTTCCATTCGAATCTTCTATGCAATCATTCATTTTTTTGAAAATATCATGAGCGATACGGCCAAACTTTTTTCCTTTAAAATAATTGAAAACATAGAGTCTTTGTTCGGGCCTTGTAAAACCGACATAGCATTGATTGACTTTGTCTTTTGCTATTTGGTCAAGCTCAAACCGATTCATATTTCGAATTTCTTCCAAATTACTGGAGCTAGATAAGGTGGAGTATAAAATGTACTCTCCAATTTCGACTAAAAATCGCGCACCTCTTCTAATTCCATTATCGAAATTTAGGAATGGTATAATAACTACTGGGAATTCCAAGCCTTTCGATTTGTGAATAGTCATTATTTTGATAGCATCATCACTTTCGGGTATTTGAATAGCTAATTTGTGTTTCTGTGAAGTGTAATGATCTAAAAAATTTTTCAGATCTGGACCTTTAGATTGCTCGAATTCATGGGCAAAATCTGCAAAGTGATGAAGGTAAGGGTTTTTTAATTCCTCCCAATTCATAATTTCATAGAATCTTTGTATTAAATCATATAGGTTTTCATATTTGTAAAAGAAAGTAGTTTTATCGCTAAAAAAATCGTTGATGAAGCGCTCATCGTCAAAATAGGTTCTGTCTTTTCCTTTGGCATCTTTATATGAGCCTATGTAGCTGCGATAAGTTTCGAATCCCCCTTGGTTGTATAGGCGAAGAAAGAGTTCTGCAAATTTTTTCTTTTCACTTTGAACAGAAGGACTTAATCGACGTTTTAAATAGGAAAGAATCAATTTCACTTTAACTTCATTTTGCACTAAAAGAGATTCAGCAGAGACAACTTTGTAGTCTTCTTTTGTAAGTGCCATCGCCCATTTATTTGCTCTTTGATTGGTATCACTCAAAATACAGATATCACTATGATTGAATCCGTTTGCTTTACATTCTTCAATTTTTTCAATTATAAATGGAATAAGTTCTTGATCCCCTAAGTCCAATTCTTGCGATGTGATGTGCACATATCCTCCTTTAGTTGACATCGGATTTTGTTCAATAGACTCATAAAATTCTTGAGTACTTGCAGATAGTGTTGACTTTAATTCTTCAAAAAAAGTATTATTGAATAGAACTATAACCTCTGACGAACGGTAATTTTCCAACAACGGTGAAACCATTCCCATTTGATTGAAAAAGGCTGAGTTACGTTCCGTAGTTGGATCTTTTTCAGGATTGTAAATTGAGGGCAATGCAACAAACTGTTCTGCAATACCGTTTTTGAAGCGGTAGATCGATTGCTTTGGATCACCAACTATAAGGTTCTTTTGATTGTTCGAAAGTGATTCATGAACTAGAGGAACCATATTTAACCATTGAAGTCTGGATGTGTCCTGAAATTCATCTAAAAGAAAGTTCTTAAATCGTGTTCCCAATCGTTCATAGATAAATGGTGCTTTTTCATCCCTGACTAAGGAAGATATTAGTTTGTTGAATTCTGATATTCTAATCAGTTGTTCATCTTTTTTAACTGTTTCAATTGAACGAGCCATGTATTGTAACAAAGCCATATTGTAAAAATTCTTAAGGAATGCCTTTCCCGTAGTTAAATTTGGCAAAAGGGTTTCAAATGTATTTTGTAATGACAGTACAGCACTCTTTAATTCATTGGGAAATTCTCTGCCCGCTGGAG
>CAMATR010000324.1 GCA_945861175.1 Chitinophaga pinensis
GGCCGCCAAGGCGAAAATCGCTAAGCCGACGAGCACCTATATCTTCGCCTCCTTTTTTTGCATATTCAATTACTTCAATGTCTGAGAATGAAATTGCTTCACCCAAATCTTCTATTACAAGCGGCTGTGAAGCTTTAATTAATTTTCCACTGCCATTAAGGTCCTGAAGTTCAATACTCAAGACATATCTCCCTGGTTCTAAACCGAAACGTTTGACATCATAAAAGTCCTCAATAATACTGTCTTTCATGATAGGTGATTGTAAACGATAGGCATCACTTCTAATTAGAGAATCACCTTCTGAAATAGAGAGAGAAACAGCTATTTCGCCTTGGAGCCCAATATTGACATCTTTATACTTTAATGAGTATCCGACGAATTGAAAATAAAGTTCTATGTAGTTTCCAGATCCGGGAGCATAAAATTGTTTACTATCGAGATATGCTCTCAGATTTGATTCTTGCCCAATTGAATTGAGGCTAAAACCAAGGAAAAAAGTAACTATAAGTGCTGAAAAAAGTTTCATTGTCGTTTGTTAGTTGCAAAGATACGAAAAGGCTTATTTCGATATGTGTTTATTGAAATTTATTGTTTAGCGCAGACAGAATTTATTGTTTAGCGCTGTTCCGATACTTTGATGGTTTTTGAAGTTTTTTTTTGAAAC
The DNA here is from genome assembly GCA_945861175.1 of Chitinophaga pinensis. GTDB lineage: Bacteria > Bacteroidota > Bacteroidia > Flavobacteriales_D > Crocinitomicaceae > M0103. Next base: position 665 of record CAMATR010000324.1, read on the forward strand.
TCTTGCCAATTATCAAAGTATTCTTACTTTTGTCGCGGAGAATTGGCAGAGTGGTCGATTGCGGCAGTCTTGAAAACTGTTGTACCGCAAGGTACCGTAGGTTCGAATCCTACATTCTCCGCTGAAAAAAAAAAGGTCTTGTGAAAACAAGGCCTTTTTTTATTTAGAATTAAGGACGAGAAGTAATAACTTGTATTTAACGAAGAGCTTACGGACAATTGTTGTAATTCGCTTTCACATTTCATTTTGAGCATCATAAGCTAGAGCTTGCTCCCTGAGAGTAATTGATCTAATAATACATTTAATATTCTCCAATAGAAAATTGACCACACAAACAATACAATTGCTAAGAAAAATACCAACCGTATTAAACTTTTATTTAAATTGATTTGAATCCACTACTAACATCTTAATACCATACATAGACCATACAAAATGAATTGTCAATCTGTTAGGAACTAGTTCATAAATTGCATAAACATCTAACCTAGTTACAATATTTTTATGGACTAATTTATCTATAATAGTTTTGTTATGACTATTAAAATATATTTCATCCATCATTATACCATGATTGTTTCCTTGAATAGAAGTGGGTTTAAAATAACTTGTTTCTTTTGGTAAATTAAGTTTAACCTTATAAAATTCAATTATGTTATATAATTCTCTCACAACATCTACTGTTTCTTCATAAGATGAACCAGCTAATCGATAAAATGAATTGTTGTAATCTTTATATTCAGGACCAAGATTACAAGAATCACCTTTATATATCCACTTACCCACATCTGAAATTTGACATCCAAGTGAATCAACCAAATAACGCGGTTTATATTGCGTTGAATTAGGTATTTTTGGTATATGAGCTTGGCTTAATAATATATTTGAAAAAATTAATCCTACTCCTAAAATTATTTTTTTCTTAACCTTTATTATTTAAATTTAACGATTAATATACGGATTTTCATGAGAATAGTCTGCTCCAAATAATTTAGATGAAAGCTGTTAAACTTGCTTATTTATGTAGTTCCATGAGCTGGGGAGGCTTGGAGATGAATCAGTTGAGAAATGCTACATGGATGAGGCAGCGGGGTCATTCAGTATTGCTTCTTTGTCGAGAGAATTCTCCAATTTTATTGAATGCAAAAGATGTAGGTCTTCCTGTCCAATTTATCGATGCTCACAAGAAGTATTATGATTTTAAGGCAGGTAAAATATTAGCAGAGAAAATCAATGAGCAAAATATAACGCATCTTATTGTTCGTGATACGCGAGACATGAGTCTTGCGGCGATTGCAAAACGCAAATCTCTTGGTACAATCCACCTCTCTTATTTCATGGAAATGCAATTAGGTGTTAAAAAGAAAAATCCATTTCATACGATTCGTTTTTCATATTTTGATCTTTGGTCCTGTCCTTTGAATTGGTTGGAAAGTCAGGTGAAAGCAATGACTCATTATGATGCACGAAAAATTAAAGTAATACCTTCTGGAATTGAATTAGAGCCATTTCAGTCTTCAATTACTAAAAAGGAGGCAAGAGAAATCTTAGAATTACCGGAAGGCAGGCAAGTATTCGGATTGATTGGCCGTTTTGATCCTCATAAAGGTCAATTATTGCTCTTAGAAGCCATGAAAATTATTTCTGACCCAAATTGTGTCGTATGTCTTTTGGGTGAGTCAACAAAAGAAGCAGGTATGGAATATTTAGAAAAGATGAATGCTTTCATTCGTCAAAACAACTTATCAGAAAGAGTTTATATTCGACCTTTTAGAAAAGACATTACAATTTTTTATAAAGCTATTGACGCTTTCATAATGGCATCTAAGGCTGAAACATTTGGAATGGTGACAATTGAATCGATGGCAGCAGGAACAACAGTAATTGCGAGTAATGCAGGAGGAAGTCCTGAAATATTAGGTTTTGGTCATTTAGGCTTACTATTTGAACCAATGAATGCTTCTAGTTTAGCCGCTCAGATGACAAACTTTATCGAAAATCCATTTAAGTTCCATCCGAAATCTTTGTCAGATGAAGCACAAAAATATGATCATCATAAAATGTGCGAGAATGTTGAAAAAGCTTTAGGAATTTAATAGACTATTTTGGGCCTATTTTAACCGTAAAGTTCGCCTGTAATAGGCTAGAACCTTTTTCTTTTGAATAACGAAGGTCTTTTTTGACTGCTTCAATTACCTGTTCAATTAAAACTTTATCTGTTGTAGTTGTCTTTTTCGTATCATTTATAGCCTCTACTACCAATCCATTTTCATCCACTAATAATTTTAATGAAATGGTTATTGGGGTGTATGAAACTACCTTGCTTAAATCAGGATCTTTCAATCTTAAACGTCCTCCCATGCGTGAAGTACTATTAATAATATTATCTAATTCTGTTTGCTTTGAATTAAGTGCTTTCGTTCTAGAAGATAGTGTGTCAGAAATCTCCTTCAATTTCTGATTAAGGTCAAAAATCGTTTTATTCTGGACTTTATCGATACTGTCAGCTT
>CAMATR010000325.1 GCA_945861175.1 Chitinophaga pinensis
AGCCGACCCTCGCAAAACCAAAAGAGCCAATTTTGCATACGCACCTGCGACTTTATTTAACAATGGAAAGCAATCTTTTAATCTGTATTTTTACCACCAGAAAATGGCTATAATGTACATTCTAGTTAACAAACCTTCAAATAAAATGTATTATGCTTTATACTGACTATAAACTTGCAGCAGAAAAGCATATTAAGACCTGTCTTGGAATGGCACAAGCGATTGACAAACTAAATTCACTTGATAATAGTGCCTTACTTGTTTCCTCAAATAAACAAGCTGCACTGCACAATATGTTTTATATGTGTGGTTATGTTCTGGAATCAATAAGTACTTATGCCATCTATAAAAATTACAATTGGAATGCTAACCAAAGCATAAAACAAACAAACTCTGGATTTATTAGTAGAACCAATTTTTCCTTTTTTCAAAATCACGGGAATCTAGGTAATCAATATTGTGTTCAATATCATGACTTTCAAAATAATCAATTTGAAATATTGAAACAACTATCCTCAAGTTTCATTGGTGTTCCTATGATTGATAGTTCAATTTCAATTGACGCTGAAACTTTAATTTTATTCCAAATTTGGAAACCTGAAATAAGGTATCATGAAGCGAATAAAATTTATCCTTCATTTTTCAATTCCCAAATTAGCTTCAATGAAACAAATGTTTTAAAGTTCATCGATTTCACGAACAAGGTTTATAATTCTCTAATACAAATAGTAGGTTAATATGATAAAAATACTCGAAATATCGCAACTGATTTCTGCAAAGCTAGAAACAATGAAGAACAATGTAATTGAAGACTACAGAATCATTGTAAGGCTTAACCTTGAACTTGATGTACTTATTATTACATCAGATGAGAGCTTAATTGCTAAATTGAGAACTGAGTTTTCAAAATATAAGGTGACATTCAAACAAATACTAAAGGAAGATTTTGAAGAGCATTTATACTTGAAAAATACGTTTCAAAACACTGAAATAATAAATCTTGGATTAAAATATAGATTCAATTCATTACTTAGTAAAAATCCAAATAGTCTATTTAAAGTTCAAAAAAAACATTCTACTCCCATTATTACCTTTTACTCATACAAGGGAGGAATGGGGCGGACAACAACTCTTACTTCATATGCTTTAGACCTTGCAATTAATCACAACAAAAAAGTTTGCATAATTGATTGTGATTTTGAAGCTCCCGGGTATTTGAATTTTTTCAACTTAGGGAATAATGAAATTCTTAAATCAGGAACCAAGAATGGTATTGTTGAGTATTTGACTGATTACAATTTTCAAAAAGACATAAACATAAATGATTATGTAATTACGTTGGCTGAAAGTAAAGAGAAAGGGTTAAAAAACCTCTTTATTGTCCCAGCAGGGAATCTTAGTGAAACGGGCATTGGCAATGATAGCTTAAATTACACTACACATAGAGACCACTATTTGGAGGGTTTATCACGAATTGATTTAGCGAACGAAACAAATATTATAAACGGTTTTGAATCACTTTTTGAAAAAATAAATTCTACAATTCAACCTGATATTATTCTAATTGATTCTAGAACTGGGTTTAATGACATTTTTGGTGTAACTGCCTTAATACTCTCTGATTTGATTGTTGGATTTTTTGGCAGTAGTGAACAAACCAAACCTGGTTTGAGATTTATGCTAGATAGATTCTATGACCTTAAAATTAAATTTGAAAGAAAAACAGAACTTATATTAATTAATTCGATTTTACCAGATAATGAAAAAATGAGTAATGATTTTCATTCATCATTTATTAATGAAGTAGGTAAATATGTTGAATTCATTCAAGAAAAAAAATTAAATAAATCTATTACTGAACAAGCTCAATTGCCTGCGTTTTACAAATTAACCAGAAATAATATTTTAGAGAAAATTGGGATAAAAGAGGATGAAAGTGATGAGCAGGATTACATTGATCATGTCAAAATAATAAAGGATAAAACTTTTATAGATTACAATATAATATTCAATGCTCTTAATGAAAGTGATTCATTAAGTAAAATATTTGAAAAGGTTATTGTTTCCAATCATGTGAAAACAATAGAACTAAAAAATACCATTTTAAGACGTCTTAAACAGCTTTTGAGGAATGATGATGGCAAACCTAGGCTTTTTGCAGAAGATACTGAAATTAAAGCGGATACTTTTTTTTACCGTGAACAAATGAATGAGCTGTTTCAACGAGAGAAATTCATTATTCAAGGTTTCAAAGGAACTGGTAAAACCTACCTTTATAAAGCATTGGTGAATCCAGAACTTAATGAGGTAAAACAAGAATTGTTAAGACGTTCCGAAATAAATAAAAATTCTGATTACAGATTTATAGATATTATTTCTTTAAAAGGAAAAGGGGAGCCAAAGTCATTTGATTTTAAAAGAATCAAAACGAGTGAAATTCCAGAAAAGCGTTACTATTTCACTAATTTTTGGTTGGTTTATACATGGAATTCTATTCTGTTAGATGCAAAGTCTAAACTGGATTATGATGTATCTTCTGAGTTACAGACTTATGTGAAGGCAATTAATCCAGATACTGAAACAAAACGCAGATTTGAAGAATTAATAAATAGTGAGGAGAAAATAATAATTATAGAAAAAGAGCTAAAACTATTGGACGATTATTTAGTTAGTAATAAAATCAACTTGGTAGTGTTGTATGACCAACTAGATAACTTAATTGAACCAAATGAATGGGGAGATTCTGTTTCACCTCTGATTGATTATTGGTGGGATAATCTCAATAGATTTAAGAATATTAGTCCTAAAATATTTATTAGAACAGATTTATATAGACGTCTCAAAGGCACTAATACAAGTAGATTAGAAAGCAATAAAATTAAAATAGAATGGTCAAGAGAAGAAGTCTATTCATTCTTTTTCAAACTAATTTTCTCTAACTCTGATTCATACAACGCTTTGTTTGAAATAATGCAAAGAAGTAAAAGATATGATGATACATTTATTAACAACACAAAAAAATATCTTTCTAAAAATAAGAATCAATTGAACCTTTACAGGAATGAAATTGAACCTTTCATGACAATTTTCTTTGGTAAAGAAGTTAGAAGCAATATTGGTTCATTGGGAAACACTTTTGATTGGTTTTATTTCAACTTAACAAATG
>CAMATR010000326.1 GCA_945861175.1 Chitinophaga pinensis
TGAAAAGCAAGTTCAACGCTGGGGACATGAAAAAAAAAGAGCGCTCATTGATGGAAGAATAGATTTTTTGAAAAACTTAGCTAAGAAGAAGTTTAACCGCTAGCCTCGATACAACCGCTGACGCGGTCACTCGGCTAGCTTTTAACAAAAGTATATCAGCCGAACGAGTGCTAGTCTCGATACATCCTCCTCCGTCGGATACTCGACTAGCTTAAAGCCGACCGAGTACTTGAAACGAAGTGGAAAGTGTACCGAGGGCGGTCACTCGACTAGCTTCAAATTTTAATTATTATCTTCACATTATGATCGTCATCGTGAATTACAACATGGGGAATTTACATTCCGTGAAGAAGAAACTGGATCGTTTAAAAGTGGAATCCATCATTTCATCGGATCCGAATGCTATCCTAAATGCTGATAAACTAATCCTACCTGGCGTTGGACATTTTGGGAAGGCCATGCACAACCTACAGGAGTTGGGATTGATTGACGCACTTAATCATGCAGTGCTGAGCAAAAAAACACCAATTTTAGGAATTTGCTTGGGAATGCAATTGATGGCAAAAGTCAGTTTTGAAAGTGAAAACAACTCTGCCTGCGAGGGATTGAGATGGTTGGATGCAGAAGTAGTTAAATTTCAGGTGAAAGACACTCTTCGTTTTAAAATTCCGCATACGGGATGGAATTCTATACAAATTCAAAAAGAATCACCTTTGATGAATAACCTTAAAAATGATTCGGAATTTTATTTTGTACACTCCTATCATTTTAAAGTGAATGATCCTTCGATCGTCCTAAACACCACAGATTACAGTGATACCTTTGTTTCAGCAGTTTCGAAAGACGCGATTTTTGGAGTACAATACCACCCTGAAAAAAGCCACGACGCAGGGATTCAACTTTTAGAGAATTTTGTAAGGTTGGGGTGAAATGAAATTAACGATTACAAATTACTGATTGCAAATTGCAGGTTTATAAAATTAGCCTTTGGTTATATTTGCAATTGGTTCCTTCAAATTAGAAAATATTAAAGTGCATCGTCCTCGCGTCATACCTGTTTTGCTTTTAAAAGACAAAGCCTTGTACAAATCGGTTGGGTTTAAAAATCATCGGTACATAGGTGATCCAATCAATGCTGTCCATATTTTCAATGATTTAAGAGCAGATGAACTTGTTTTTCTTGACACGCAAGCCACCAAAGAAAACAGAACAATCGATTTGGAATTTGTGCGCATTGTGGGGGAAGAAGCCGACATGCCATTTTCAGTGGGTGGAGGAATAAGAACCCTTGATAATATTCAAGAAATAATTGCTGCAGGTGCCGAACGCGTTATAATAACGACTTATGCTGCCGAAAACCCAGCATTCATTCAAGAAGCAGCTGCAGAATTTGGATCTTCCACCATTGCAGTATGTATGGACGTAAAAAAGAAATTTTTAGGCGGAATAAAAACATGGACGCATGCAGGGACAAAATCGACGCGTTACGATCCGGTGAGCTTTGCCAAACTCATGGAAGAAAAAGGCGCAGGTGAAATCATTGTGCAGTCCATTGAAAAGGATGGCGAAATGAGTGGATATGATCTAGATTTAATCCGAAGCATTTCTCAAGCAGTTACAATTCCAGTTGTCGCGCTTGGCGGTGCTGGCTCCATTTCAGATCTTCAAAAAGCTCATCGCGAAGGCTTTGCAAGTGGATTAGCCGCAGGTAGCTTATTTGTCTATCAAAGTAAAAAACGTGGCGTATTGATCAATTACCCTGAAGAGTCGTTAAAAAGTTAACAAAAATTACTTTTTTTCGTTCAGAGCTAAAAATCATTCTTAGTTTTGTGTGATGCATTCTATTGAATATCACCAATGCACGCGTTGCGTGATGGATACTTCCGATCCTGATATAACTTTCAATGAGAAAGGAGAATGCAACCACTGCACAGAATTTCTTGATAAACGTGCCCACCACAAATACCAAGGAAGAAAAAGTGATAAAGAACTTGCTCAACTAATTGAAGAAATTAAATTAACCGGCAAAGGTAAGGAATTTGATTGCGTTGTTGGCTTGAGTGGAGGTATCGATAGCAGTTACGCTGCCTACATTGCACACCAGCATGGTCTCCGGGTTTTAGCAGTGCACATGGACAATGGCTGGAACTCTGAAGAAGCTGTTGTAAACATCAAAAACATAGCAAACAAACTGCACGTTGAATACGAAAGTTATGTGCTCGATTGGGAAGAATTTAAAGATCTTCAAATATCATTTTTAAAAGCATCTATTCCGGAAGCTGACACACCTACCGACATTGCTATTCTATCATCCCTCCACAAGGTTGCTGTTAAATATGGAATTAAACACATTATCAGCGGTGGCAACTTCGCAACAGAGGGTATCTTGCCGAAATGCTGGCATTACAATGCAAAGGACCTTATCTATTTCAATCATATTCAAAAGAAATTTGGAAAACTGAAACTGAAAAAGTTTCCCACTTTCGGATTCTTAAATGAAATGTATTACAAGCTTTTCAAAGGAGTAAAAATGGTTTACATACTGAACTATGTTCCTTTTGAAAAATCTGAAGCCATGGAACTTTTGGAAAAGGAATTAAATTGGAAATATTACGGAGGCAAGCATTACGAATCAAAATATACTGGGTTCATTCAATCCTATTACCTTTTTAAAAAATTCGGCATCGATTACCGCAGAGCAACCTTCTCTTCCCAGATTTGTGTTGGTGCCATTTCGAGAGAAGAAGCGCTTGAAGTTTTAAAAAGCAAACCCTACATTGAAGAAAAAGCGGAAGAAGAAAAACGATACATTGCGAAAAAACTAGGTTTATCCATCGAAGAATTTGAATCAATTATTCAACTTCCACCAAAACTTTATCGCGACTATCCAAACGATGAAAAGCGATTAAGCTTTATCTATGATACGTATCGCAAAATCTTCAAGAAAGAGAAGCTCGGTTCTTTTTGATATTAAAAATCATTGCAAATCAGTGTGCTTCCATTGAATCCAGTACTCCTCCAAGCCTTCCGGTGTTTTGTAAAGTGGACTAACGTATAATTTTCTGTTTTTAACTATACGGCCTTTTAACAAATCACGCTTCCGTTTTTTAAGATCCGGTGTATGTCCCCAGCCTCCAG
>CAMATR010000327.1 GCA_945861175.1 Chitinophaga pinensis
AGTTTTTTGGCATAGGTAATGTATGCTTGCTCAGCAATAGCCATTACTTCCTTGCCATTTGGCATTGTTTCTTTCTGAAAATCTTCTGGCATGAAATTTTTAAAGTCCCACCACTCTGCGAAGGCCACATATGCATCTGTATTTTTAAATGCTCTATGAAAGGCTTTATATAAGAAACTATAGCCTTGGGATGGTCTGCTATACTCAAATGACATCACTATGTCCCTTAATTGAATCAATTTCCCATAATGAGCATAATTGGAATTGAAACATTTGAACACCATGGATCCTACCTTCCATGCAATATTATCATATAGCATCTTTTCATCTGCTGGGAGTGATAAACTTTTTATTTTATCCATCCAAAACAAAAACTCATCAAAATTTTCAGGCTCAAAATTAACCTTCAGATAATCAAAATATACCCATGCCAGATTTCTCTTAGCCCATAGAATTGCAGGTCCATTCACTGGAGATTCACTACCTAGCAAAGGCTCTGAGTTGCCATTTTTGGCTATTGCTTGATTAATAGCTTGATTGAATTCATTGGTAGCCAAATTCAATGCTTCTTCCAGCCTGCCTTCTTGACGGAGTTCTTTTATTTCCTTAGTTGGCATATTCTTCTTGTTTAAAGGTTTGTAATGCCGTTTGAATGCTGGAGAGTAACGACTGGCTATTGGTCATGTTTTGTATTGGAACAACCCTGCCAAAGAACCCATTCTTTTTATATTCAAAATCTAAAACAGCTATTTCATTGTTTCGCTTAAATTTGTATCGTTCTTTGTATTCCTTATGTTCAATATCATCAACCGTAATTTCTGTTCCCTCAAACAATAGAGCAATGTCATCAAACAGGCTTCTTGTAAATGGGTATAACTCCTCTAACTTAAAGTCAAATTGTATCTTACTTATAACCGTTTCAGCTGTATTACGCTTTATGGAAACGTTGGGTAAATGGTTTAAAATTTCTGTTAATTGCTGATTAAATTCAGTATTGGCAGATAGATTTGTCATCAAAGTAATTGGCTTTCTAAATTCATTCTGGCCATTTACATAGGTTCTAAAAACTGCCTTATCTAATTCTCTTTGAAAGGCATAACGTATTTCATATCCTATTTTCTCCCATCCTACAACCTCGATATATTGTTTTCTTACAGCCTGGCGAACTTTTATGAAATGATCTTGTAATTGAACAGGTTGCTCTAAAAGATTAAAGCAAGATAGTTGTTTTAATAATTCCTTATCCAAACTGATTTCTTCTGTTTGGACTTGATTACCGGTTAATTCATTTAAAGCATCCAAGACGGTTACATCAAGGAATGCCATAGTTGAATAGGAATTAAATAACGGTGGGTTAAGGGCATAAAGCGTTTTTGAAGCCCTGGTAATAGCAGTATAGGCCCAGCGATAGAAATACTGATTGGTTTTACCTGCTCTCCTTTGTTTATCAGTAAAGCAGTTGAATCCATCTACATTATCATTGTCCCAAACGGTAAACACATTATCCCACTCGCCACCTTGTGCCTTGTGGCAAGTAACTGCATATCCGTATTTCATCAAAAGGCAATTAAAATATGCATCCTGCATAATTGCTTCTTTGAACTCCTCAGTTTTAGGTTTTAAGTCCTTGTGTCGAATGGTGAAATCTACGTATAGAGCCTGAGTTTCTTCGGGCTTTAAATAATTATCGCCATAAAGGAAGTTTTCAAGCATCTTACCATTTACAATTTTATTGCTGCTTTCAGCATCCGGAAAAACCAGCTCTACATCACGCCAATATAGTGTTACCGGATCTTTACCTCTTAATGTAATAGTTCTTTGTGTGGCTATTTCACTCACTACATTGACAATTGCAAATTCACCGTTAAATACGCCTTTCCTGTAATTATTCCCGCCCATTATGATGGTATCACTTTTTTGCACAGGAAGGTTTGCATTTCCGAATCTGCGTTCTCTTATTTGAAGATTTAGGTTAAGACAAGTTTTGTTTTTACTTGCAATGATAATTTTAGTGCTTTCAGTTTTTTGCCAAGTATCCAGAAATGATTCATATCCAGGATTGAAAATATCATTTCCATTGCTACGTATATCAAAATCATTAAAGAATTGGGCAGATATACTTTTTCGTATTTTTGCAGCTGACTTTAGAATACCACTTTCTCCTCCCTGGCGTTTCACTTCTTTCATTTCAATTTCTACTGAAGAAAGATTGAAATTTTCCTTTAGGTAATCAGCTTCAAAAGCTTTTGAGCTATTATCTCCGACCGGAGACAACTGACATGGATCACCTACAAAGATAATTTTTGATCTTACTCCTGATTGGGCAACCCTTGTATATGAAATTAAGTCTGTAAGTAAATGACCTGACCCAAACCGAAAAAATTCTCCTTCACTTTTTGAATCAGATAACATGGAGGCTTCATCCACAATGAAAATTCTACCGGCAACATCCGTATTGTTCCTGATTTTATAATTGTAAAAAAAAGAGTCCCCTTCTTCAACCTCTACCATATCTTCAAAGCTATATATGGCTTTGTGGATAGTAAAGGCTTCCTGGCCTGTTTTCTCTCGAATTACTTTAGCCGCTCTACCAGTTGGAGCCATCAAGGCAAAATCTTTTTCAATGGCATTTAAATATTCAACCAAGCCTTTCAGAATAGTTGTTTTACCACTACCAGCATATCCTTTTAGCATAAATACGGGTACCGGGCTCTCTAAAAAATTCTCAAGTTGAGTGAGCGCAGTTTCCTGGCCCGGACTAAGATTTAAATGCTTAAAATGGTTGAATATGCTCATGACTTTTAATTTCTATGCAAATGTGAATCGCAATTGTGCAGTCATTCTGCACAGTTAATATTTCAAAATTAAATAGCTTCAATTAGCCATTTTTCATTTTTAAGTACAAGCTTCTTATTTCCTTTTTCAAATGACATTTTTTCAATTCGCAAATTTTCTTCAATATCTATTGAAAAGGATAACTTGACCTCAGTTTTTCCTGATACTTTTTACGTCATCCTCCTGTAGTCTTCAAGACTGCGAGGTTTGCGAGCTTTTTGTTCGCCAATCTTTGTGGTGAACTTTTCAGAAGCAACATTAATTACGTAGAAATCATTCTTAACGTAATTCTCGTCATA
>CAMATR010000328.1 GCA_945861175.1 Chitinophaga pinensis
AGTTCAAAAAAGAAGAAAACAGATGCGGCCATCATGGCCATCGTTCCAATGAAGAACGTAAACGCGACGTAATTGTCACTGGCTATTTTTAAATGCTCCATAGTAATAAAAATTTAAATGATCTACTCTTAAGGATTTTCGATTACTCCATGTTTTTTTTCTGTTGATTACATATTCAACACAGACTAAACACATAATTATGAAATTTGTTTAACATTGTTTAACAAAATATTTGTTTTGTTGAATATTTTATTTTTTTGAGATACTTAAAACTCTTTATTTATTGTCAATCAATTAATTGACAAAGTCATTGATTTATTATTTTTTATCGTTCAATAAGAATTTTTTCCGTCACTTTTAATTCTTTACATGTCAATTTAATAATATATATTCCGTTGGGAAGATCGGTCACTGAAATAGCTATACTTTCAGTATTCGTGCAAGAAATGTTCTTAACATTTTGTCCAAGTGTTGTGTAAAGTGATATTTCTGTAAAAGGAGAATTATAATTTGTTTCTATGAGTAATAAATTATTCGAAGGGTTCGGATAAATAGAAACATCGATCATTGGTTGAGTGGTATTTAAACCTGCAGTGCTTAAACAGGATGTTTCCTCGAAGAATTCAACCATTTCAATACTACTATTTATATCTAAATTCCCACCACTTCCTGGCCAATCATGTCCACCTCCTTTAACAGTATAGAGCCAAACCTGATTACAATTACTTCCATTTTGGAAATGCTTTTCTCTTATGACAAAGCTTCCATCTGTTGTATTCAAATTCGGTAAGGTATCTATGGTTATAGAAGTAGTTCCATTCAAAGTTGAGAAATAATCTATAACAAATGGAATTGATGGGTATGCACCCCAACCATCTACATTATTCATGTCACCTTCCCAATAAGTAATGTTATCCTCTGTTCCATGGATTTCAAGTATAGGAATGGGAGTGTAATTATTATTAGTGTTATATATATTTTGAAGTACTGTTCCAGCAACGGGTGCTATTGCTTTAAAAATGCCACTGCCATGACAAGCGATTTTATAACACATATCGCCCCCATTAGACATTCCAGTAGCATAGGTCCTTTGAGGATCTAAGTCATATGTTTGCTGAAGATACACTGCAAGGGCCTCAATAAATCCAAGATCATTCACAGTATCAATTCCAAGATTGAAATCATAACCCACATTAAAAAAGCGATATCCATTGTTATCAATGGTTCCTCTAGGATAGCAAACAGCAAAGCCAAAGCTATCAGCAACTTCATTCATACCTGAATAATTCCGAATAGCACTATTATTATCACCGTAACCGTGCATCACCATTATTAATGGTGCATTGTCTGGTAAGTCAGCTGGTTCATAATACAGATATTGTCGCTCAAGACCATCAAAACTGAATGTGATTTGTTGACAATAAATATTTTCAATGGAAATAAGGCATGCGCAAAGGGCAGGCAAAAGGAGTTTTTTCATAGGAGGTTCAATAAATAAATGAAAGATATTTATTTTTGACATAAAGTTTAAGATAATTGAATAGCTCAATGCCTCTTTAGGTTTTGTCTAAGAAAGCTGTTTAATGGATTTTCGCTCCAAGAAGCACCAAAATCAAAATTGTTTCTAAGAAAACCGTTAATACTTTTATATTTTAATGATTTTGAAATGCTGAGGTAAAGAACCAATATAAATTGTTATGAAATACATGCCGTTCGGCAATTCTTTTAAATTAATTGTACTACCTATTTCAAAATGAGAATCCTCAAAAATTAGTTCACCTATACAATTGAAAGCCTCAACTCTTAATTCTTTAATCGTTCCTGGGCAATGAATATTAATAAGCCCTGAATTTGGATTTGGATAAACAATTAATTCTTCTGAATTAAGGGTGGTGATGGTATCTAGAAATTCATAGGCACCGATATCATGGCTGTTTCCGCTAGGGCGTGTGTTGTGATCATAGTCATCAATCAATAAAACTGAAAGACCGGCATCAATACAAGGTGATGTTTGAACTAGGTGAAAATCCCCATTTTGTCTATTATAAAAAAGTGGATCTTGAACGATACAATCAATAAAAGTTCCTGCAACTTGATTGTTTGCCCCTGGAATTAATGGTGCCCCTTCTACAGGAGGTAATATACCATTGCTAATAATTTGATCATCGAAATTATTGCCATTAAATGCACAATTTTTAAAAATAACATTGGTTGGGATAATTCCATGTATACTTACAACAGTTGCAGCTGAGTTTAAAGCGGAAACTCGACTTTCAAAATTAGAGAAGCCGTCAAAAATACAGTTAGTAAATGTATTATCTTCATTTCCTCGCATTGCAATAAATAATGAAGGTCTGTTGATTGGTAGCATTGTTATTGTATCACTAGCAAGGGCTGAAAATGTGCAGTTTATAAAATTATTACTCACAATACGTTTCCTATTTATTCGGTCAATAGGTTCATTATGCAAGGGATGATAGTATGGATAATAAAACTCCGAGTAATTATTAAAATTAACAGCCGCAGCAACATTTTCGAAAATTGAATTTGTAAATGTGTTATGATGGCCAGCATATTCCAATTCCCAGGGATATGAATTAGTTTCAGGGTTGTCAATATTTTGAGCTGTAGAATCCCCAAAATAGCTTGCCAAAAAATCAACCCCAGCTGTTCTGTAGATTGATGATGAACCCGGATCCTTCCAATAATAAGTGTTCTTAATATGACATCTGTTAAATGTATTATAACTAGAACTATTCTGAATTCGCAGAGTACCGTATGTGAGAGAGCTTACATCTTCAATTAAATTATATCTTACTTTGTCACCCCTGAGCATAACGCATTCATCAATATTTTTTGTAGTACAATTTCTGATAATATTATGTTCTACGACAAAATCTTTTTGCGTTTCATCATAACAAAATCCTCCTCCGGTGATACAGGCTTTATGATTGTAAGAGATAGTAAATGAAAAACCATGCCCACCATGCCCTACGTGTTTTTTGGTGCGAGGAAATCTTTCGAGATAACAATTTTCAATAATGTTGTATTTCCCTTGTTTCGTATTTGTATTAGCTGATACATAAATGTAGTAATCTGTATCCCCATATTTTGTATTTATATTTCCTTGC
>CAMATR010000329.1 GCA_945861175.1 Chitinophaga pinensis
GTTGCCGCTCAAACAGTTGCTATTAAAGAAGCGCAGTTGACGATATTGAAAGGGCTTATTACAGATGCATTGACTCAAAAACCACTTGAGGCTATAATTGAAATTGTAGACAATCAAATGAATCAAGTCATTGCGACATTTACTTCGAATAGCGCAACGGGTAAATACTTGGTTTCTCTGCCTGCGGGTAAAAATTATGGTATTGCCGTGAAAAAAGAAGGTTATCTTTTCCATTCAGAAAATTTTGACATACCTAATACTTCAGCATTTCAGCAGGTTACAAAAGATGTTGAATTGAAAAACATTGCGGTTGGAAGTAAAATAGTTTTAAAGAATATTTTCTTTGATTTTGATAAAGCAACTCTTCGCCCAGAATCAACGAATGAATTGGAGCGTTTAACAAAACTTTTAAATGATATTCCAACGTTAAAAATTGAGATTTCTGGTCATACCGATTCTAAAGGAGCCAACGACTATAATAAAGCTTTATCTGATAATAGAGCTAAGGCGGTTGTCGATTACCTTATAAAATCTGGCATAACGGCTGCACGATTGGTTTACAAAGGTTATGGAGAGGAACAACCTATTTCGACAAATGAAACAGATGAAGGTCGTCAACTAAATCGCAGAACTGAATTTAAGATTCTAAGTATGTAATAAATTTTGGAGGTGAAGACCTCCTTTTTTATTCTGCAAAACAATTTTGAAAGTGTAATTTTGCCATTACAAATTTAAAAAGGGAATAAATGTTTATTCTAGCGGTTTTGCTAGCTGTTTTGGTGGGTATTTCCCTTGGTTTAATAGGAAGTGGGGGCTCCATTCTAACGCTTCCAATAATGGTTTATCTATTGCAGATTGAACCAGTACTGGCAACGTCCTATTCACTTTTTATAGTAGGGTTAGCCGCGCTCATTGGCGGTATTCAATATGCTATAAAAGGCCTTGTTCACAGAAGAATTGCAATTATTTTTGGTGTTCCATCCATAATAACAGTTTATTTGACGCGGGCTTTTTTGCTGCCTTCTATTCCAAATGAATTATTTGAAATAGCTCATTTTAAGATGACAAAACCATTATTGTTAATGCTTTTGTTTGCTGTAATTATGTTCCTTGCTGCAATTTCAATGATCCGAAAAAAGAAATTGGTAGCTGATTCACATCAAATCCAAACTAATAATTCAATAAATGTTAAGATGGTTCTGATTGAAGGTGTTTTGGTCGGTCTTCTTACTGGACTTGTAGGATCAGGTGGCGGGTTTTTAATTATCCCTGTTTTAGTTATATTTTGTGGTATTGAAATGAAAACGGCTGTAGGAACATCTCTTTTTATTATTGCAGCAAAATCTTTAATTGGCTTTACTGGCGATCTCCAAGCAAATGTGCAGTTGGATTGGATTTTATTAATTTCATTTTCCTTAGCAACTGTAATTGGAATTCTTATCGGTTTTTCTCTAGTAAATAAATTTAGCGGTGAAAGACTAAAATCCATCTTTGGGTGGTTTGTACTCCTATTTAGTATTTTTATAATTTTTAAGGAATTACTTTGCATTCAATGACTGCTTTCAGTTTTTTAATGTGAATAATCAAAGATATTTGAACAATAACTATTAAGAATGAAAATTGAACAAATTTACACAGGCTGTCTTGCTCAAGGAGCTTATTACATTACGTCAAATAATGAAGCCGTGATAATAGATCCCTTGAGGGAAATAGATCCATATATTCAGAGAGCAAAAATCGATAATGTCAAAATCAAATATATTTTTGAAACTCATTTTCATGCTGATTTTGTAAGTGGCCATGTTGACTTGGCAAAGGCAACTGGAGCTAAAATTGTATTTGGTCCTGGCGCGGAAACTTCATTTTCTTCTCATTCGGCGGAAGATGGTGAGCTATTTAAAGTTGGTGATATTTCGTTTAAAGTTCTTCATACTCCCGGGCACACAATGGAAAGCAGTTGTTTTTTATTGATTGATGAAAATGGAAAAGACAATGCAGTATTTACGGGAGACACCTTGTTCATCGGAGATGTCGGTCGACCAGATTTAGCTCAAAAGGCAGCGAGTATGACGCAAGAACAATTGGCTGGTTCATTATATCATTCGCTGCGATCAAAACTGACTACGCTTGCTGATGATGTAACCGTATATCCAGCGCACGGTGCAGGCAGTTCTTGTGGCAAAAATATGAGTAAGGAAACAGTTAGTACAATTGGAGAACAAAAGAAGTTCAACTATGCTTTAAGATCCGATATGACTGAACAGGAATTCATTAAAGAGTTAACAGATGGTCTAATGCCTCCTCCAGGTTATTTTGGAATGAATGTTCAAATGAATAAAACAGGGTATGAAAACATTGAAAAGGTACTTAAAAGAGGACTGAATCCACTTTCCGTTTTTGCCTTTGAGGCAGCTGCAAATGAAACTGGGGCAGTTGTTTTGGATACAAGAAATGCACAGATTTTTTCTCAAGGATTTATTCCGAATAGTATAAATATTGGCGTAGATGGTCAGTTTGCACCATGGGTTGGATCAATGTTACCAAATATTCTACAGCCTTTATTGCTTGTTATGGAGGAAGGGAATGAGGAAGAAGTAATCAAACGTTTGGCAAGGGTTGGTTACGATAATGTTCTTGGATATTTGAATGGGGGATTTACAGAATGGTTAAAAGAAGGTAAAGAAATTGATAAGGTAAATAGAATTTCAGCAGATGTATTTGCCACAGAGTTTACTTCTAATAGTATTATTATTGATGTTAGGAAGCCTGGAGAATTTGAGGGTGAGCACATTGAAGGAGCTATCAATATCCCATTGGACTTCATCAATGAAGAAATGGCTTCATTTCCAGGAGAAAAAGCGTTTATCATTCACTGCGCTGGTGGATATAGAAGTATGATTGCTGCAAGCGTACTGAAAGCAAGGGGAATAGAAAATTTTAAGGAGGTAGCAGGTGGTTTTGGTGCTATTTCAAAAACTTCTGTTCCTAAAACAAAGTTTGTTTGCGCGTCAAATAAAAAATGAACGAAAGTATATTTATTCAATCTTTATAAATAAATTGGGGATTGCTAATAGATTGGAAAAAAGCGGGTTAAATCTGTATTATGGCTATCAATAAACCTTAAGAAAT
>CAMATR010000330.1 GCA_945861175.1 Chitinophaga pinensis
GGAGGCTACCAATTGATCAAAGAAACATATATTGAATCGGTATTAGACGAAAATTTTAACGTTACTGAAGTAGAGAAGGAGAAAGAGGTGAAGGTTCCTGGGTTTTCGTTGATGCTTTCGATGAATAATAACGACAGAAAATTAATGAATAAACTATTTGCAAAAGGCATTTTAACTCAAGGAAATGGAACTTTTAGATTTTTGTTTTCGCCACCACTGAAAATGCAGAAAAGGGGTGCTTACTATTATTTCCATAGCGGAGATTATATCCCAAGAACTGAAGAATATCTTACGAATAATGGTGTTTGGACACAAAAAGGTACTAAAGTGCAATTTGCGGTTGATTCCCTTAGTAAATATGAGGTATTCGGGTCTATATACATTCCTGTTAATCGTATTATTCGTCGTAACCGATTCTTTTAGTTTTCACTAAGTTAGTGAAAGCTAACATTAGCATGTAGATAAATATGTTTCCTACATTTTATTGTTTAAGCGAGATTTAAATTTATATTCACAAAAATTCTGAATATGTCCAAAAAACAAAAAATTTTTGTTCTTGATACTTCCGTGTTACTTCACGACCATCAGGCAATTACCAATTTCAAAACTGCACATGTTGCCATTCCAATTACAGTTTTGGAGGAGCTTGATAAATTTAAGATAGGAAATGACACAAAGAATTTTTCAGCTAGAGAAGTCATTCGATTTATTGATAAATTGTCTAGCAGTGGTAGCTTACAGGAATGGGTTTCTTTAGGGAAGGGAATGGGCGATTTCAGGGTTGTTCTAGAAAATAATCCGCGAGAAATCAATGCTGAATATGTTTATTCTGTAGGAAAAAACGATCATAAAATTATAAATGCTGCACTTTTCTTAAAGGAAACAGAATTAAAAAAAGAAGTTGTACTTGTTACTAAGGATATTAACTTGCGCATAAAAGCAAAAGCCTTAGGCGTAGCCGCAGAAGATTATGAAACAGGTAAGGTCGATAACAACCAATTGGAGCTAGCTTCAGCATACACGATTGAAGGTGTAGACTCAGAGATTATTCGACATATTTTTACAACTGGAAAAATTGATGAAGATGGGATTCTTGGAAACAAAAAAGTTGCCAATGGATACTATATTCTAAAAAATGGAAAAAGCTCTTCACTAGCTAGCTATAATCATTTGACAGATCAACTTGAAAGAATTGAAAAGGAATACATTTATGGGATTAAACCCAAAAATGCAGAACAAGCCTTTGCCTTCAACGCCTTAATGAACCCTAACGTGAAATTAGTAGCGTTGCAAGGTGTAGCCGGTACTGGAAAAACCTTACTTGCCTTGGCGTCCGCTCTTGAGCAAAGTAAATTGTATCATCAAGTTATTTTAGCGAGACCTATTGTGCCTCTTTCTAATAAGGACATTGGATTTCTTCCAGGGGATGCTAACGATAAAATAGGACCTTATATGGAGCCATTATGGGACAATTTAAAGTTCATAAAGTCCCAGTTTGGTGAGAATGAGAAAAAGCACAAGGCCATTCTTGAAATGGAACAGACAGGAAAAATTGTCATCACACCGCTGGCATTTATTCGAGGAAGAAGCCTTTCTAATATTATGTTCATTATTGACGAGGCTCAAAACCTTACACCGCATGAAATCAAGACCATTATCACTCGGGCAGGCGAAAACACTAAAATTATCTTTACTGGTGACGTGCATCAGATTGATACTCCTTACTTAGATGAAAATAGTAACGGACTTGCCTACCTTATTGATCGATTGAAAGGACAAGAATTATTTGCGCATGTAAAACTGGAAAAAGGAGAGCGCTCTGAGCTCGCGAATTTGGCAAACGACCTTTTGTAATTAACTCGAATTACTTGTTAAGAGGTCAGCTAAAGCAGTTTCTAAATTTTTATTTTTAAACACAAAACCTGTGTCAGTTATCTTTTTATTGGAGGCTTGTAGACCTTCCAGTAAAACGCTTGACATTTCTCCAAATATCAACTTGATTAGAATCGAAGGAATTTTTGGAAAGAAGAATGGTTTTTGAAGTGTTTTGGCCAACGATTTTGTGAAAAGCTCATTTGTGATATTTCCTGCTAGGGCGTTATAAGTGCCTCCTAACCGATGTTGAACAACATGCATATACATTTGAGCAAGGTCTTCTGTATGAATCCAGGGCATATATTGTTTTCCTGATCCAAGGGCAGAACCTAATCCCCATTGAGTAGGAGACATCATCTTTTGTAAAGCACCACCTTTTCCATCTAAAACGATAGAAGTACGTATTTTAGATACGATGATATTTTCATCAAATAAATCTGCACTTTTCTCCCATTTTTCAACTAAATGAGAAAGAAAATCCTTCCCAAACGGATCTGATTCAATATGTTCTCTAGATGCATTTTCATACCCATAACAATTGATGCCTGATGCAGTGATAAATTGTTTTAATTTCGGCATGTCGTGTCGCTGAGAACAAATAAATTCATTTGTCCCGATTCGAGATGAATAAAGTTCTTCTTTGCGTTGTTTTGACCAGCGCTGATCAGCAATTCCGGCCCCACTAAGATTTATAAAGACAGTAACGCCTTGAAGAATTTCTTTGTCCACAATACCCAATTTGGGATTCCAGAAGAAATGGTCTTTTTCTTTTGGATTGCGGGTCAAAATACCAACGCTGTACCCATTTTCTAAAAAGACTTTCTTAAGACGATTACCAATCAATCCGGAACCTCCAGCAATTAAGACGAAATCTTTTTCATTTTCCATAAAAACATAACAACCAAGGATAATTACTGTTTAAACGACCCCATTTAATTTGTGCAAAACAAGGCTGATTTAACTCAACTTATCAGTCAAGATGCGCATTTCGATAACAGGAGAAATTTTTTCGTAAAGAATGTTATAGACGGCTTCAACAATTGGCATATCAACTTGAAACTTCTTATTGATTTCCATTACGCACTTTGTTGCATAGTAACCTTCAGCAATCATGTCCATCTCTAGTTGAGCTGTTTTTACTGAGTATCCTTTTCCAATCATAAATCCAAACGTTCTATTGCGAGAAAATTTTGAATAGGCTGTCACCAAAAGATCCCCTAAATAGGCACTGGATTTAACATCTCG
>CAMATR010000331.1 GCA_945861175.1 Chitinophaga pinensis
ATATTGCCGGAGGCTTGGTTTGTCAAAAAGTAGGTGTTGTGCCTATTAATAGCAATGAACTTATAGAAGAAATTAAGAGGTTGAAAATTTGAGAATCAGATATACACATCTTAACCACGTTCAATTCTTGTCATTTTCTAATTACTACCTTTGCAACCAATGAAAAAAATTTCATCTGCATTAATTTCTGTTTACGACAAAGAAGGTCTTGAGCCAATCTTAAATATGCTCCAAAAGTTGGGGGTAAAAATTTATTCAACCGGCGGCACACAAACTTTTATTGAAAATTTAAATATGGAAGTAACCCCTGTTGAAGAACTAACCGGGTTCCCTTCCATACTTGGCGGAAGAGTGAAAACTTTGCATCCAGCAATATTTGGAGGAATTTTATATAGAAGAGAAAACCAACAAGATATTGAAGAAATAGAAAAATTCGGAATTCCGCCAATTGATTTGGTAATTGTAGATTTATACCCTTTTGAAGAAACCTTAGAAAACAAAGGTTTGGAAGATGAAGTTATTGAAAAAATAGATATTGGAGGAGTTTCATTAATACGTGCAACAGCTAAAAACTTTAGCAATACAGTTATAGTAGCCAATAAAAATTTGTATCCTCAATTATTAAAACATCTGACGGAACAGGAAGGGAATACTTCACTCGAAACACGAAAGTATTATGCTGAACAAGCTTTTGCTACTACATCGCATTACGATACAGCTATTCATAATTTTTTTGCAGGCAAAAAAAATTACGAATTGAGGTATGGTGAAAACCCACATCAAACAGCAACATTTACTGGAAATTTAGAAACTCTTTTCAAAAAACATCAAGGCAAAGAATTGTCTTATAACAATCTTTTAGATATTGATGCCGCACTTGCATTGGTAATTGATTTCCCTAAAACTGAACCGGTTTTTGCTATTATTAAACATAATAATGCATGCGGATTGGCAATTAGGCCTACACTTCATGAAGCCTATTTAGCAGCCCTTGCCGGCGATCCTGTTTCGGCATTTGGTGGAATATTATGTTGTAATGCCGAAGTAGATGCTGCTACAGCTTTGGAAATGGACAAGTTGTTTTTTGAAATAATTATGGCTCCAGGCTATTCTGCAGAAGCTATTCAAATTCTTCAAAGCAAGAAGAACAGAAATATTCTTGAAATGATAGATACCAAATTACCAAATCAACTTTCGAGAACGATATTGAACGGAACACTTACTCAGGATCGTGATTCAATAACAGAAACTATTTCAAATTTTAATACGGTGACGAATACACAACCAACAGATGCCGAAAAAAGAGACATGGTAGTAGCCAATATTTTAGTGAAACACACAAAATCAAATGCTATAATTTTGGTAAAAGATAATCAGTTACTAGCATCAGGTACTGGTCAAACAAGCCGAGTAGATGCACTAAATCAAGCTATTCATAAATCAAATCATTTTGGATTTTCTTTGAAAGGCGCTGTAATGTCGAGTGATGCTTTTTTCCCTTTCCCTGATTGTGTAGAAATAGCTCATAATGCAGGAATCAGCGCTGTAATTCAGCCAGGCGGTTCAATAAAGGATAATCTTTCTATCGATTATTGCAACGCAAATAATATGGCAATGGTGATTACAGGAAACCGCCATTTCAAGCATTAATAGAATAATAAACTTGAGTAAAAATATTTTTTTTCAATTAGTAACAAAACACCTCAATTCACAATAAATTTGTAAGATTTTTAAACAGAATTCGCTTTAATGGGCATTTTTAACTTTTTAACACAAGAATTAGCTATAGACTTAGGCACGGCAAACACCTTAATAGTTTATAAAGACAAAGTAGTAGTGGACGAACCATCCATTATTGCTAAAAACAGAACTACTGGTGAAATAATTGCAATAGGCAAAGAGGCTCAAAAAATGCATGGCAAAGCCCATGAAAACATTAAGACTATAAGGCCATTAAAAGATGGTGTAATAGCAGATTTTGAAGCCGCCGAGCAAATGATTAGGGGAATGATTAAGCTTATCAATCCTAATAAAACCTTTTTTAAACCTCAACTTAAAATGGTTATTTGCATCCCTTCAGGCATTACCGAGGTAGAAAAACGAGCCGTAAAAGAATCAGCAGAAAGGGCCGGTGCCAAAGAAGTATATCTCATACATGAGCCTATGGCAGCTGCAATAGGAATTGGTATTGATGTGGCCGAGCCAATGGGCAATATGATAATTGATATTGGAGGCGGAACTACAGAAATTGCAGTTATAGCTTTGTCAGGTATTGTTTGTGACCAAAGTATTCGTGTTGCCGGTGATGATTTTACCGAAGATATTATTGAATACATGCGTCGTCAGCATAATCTATTAATTGGTGAAAGGACGGGAGAAATGATAAAAATTGAAGTTGGTTCTGCCCTTCCTGAATTGGATAACCCACCAGAAGATTACCCGGTTAATGGACGTGACCTTATGACTGGAATTCCAAAACAAATTTTTATTTCTTATTCTGAAATTGCCCTGTCACTGGATAAATCTATTTCTAAAATAGAAGAAGCGGTATTAAAAGCATTGGAACTTACCCCACCTGAACTAAGTGCTGATATTTACAAAACCGGATTATACCTTACCGGTGGTGGAGCTTTGTTGAGAGGTTTAGATAAACGGATTTCTATAAAATCAAAACTACCTGTATATGTAGCTGAAGACCCACTTCGTGCTGTAGTTAGAGGAACCGCTTATGCGTTAAAAAATCTTGAATCTTTTAAATCAATAATGCAATAATTAACAAACCCATCGGGGAAACTAAATGCGTAATTTTTTCCTCTTCATACAACGTTATTCTCACTTCTTTTTGTTCCTGATTCTTGAATCTGTGGCATTTTATGCTATTTATTCTTTTAATAATTATCATCACGCCGTATTGTTAAATACTTCCAATAATGTGAATGGTTATATTCTTACACAGCGTTCAAATATTACGAAATACTTTACACTTGGAGAAGAAAATGAAAGGCTTCAATTAGAAAACAATGCTCTACGCAAGCAAGTTTTAGAATCTTATTATATTGATAAAGGAGATACCATCCGAAATACCGATACTGCTTTCCGTCAAAAATTTA
>CAMATR010000332.1 GCA_945861175.1 Chitinophaga pinensis
TTCTTTACTTCCTGTCCATAATGTCCAGAAAGTGAATTTATATTTACTTGAATATTTACGCCTTTCTCTCTATACTCTGCAGCTTTCTCAACAGAACCAAGAAAGTAAAGGTAACGCTCAAAATGAGCTAAAACCGGCTTAAAACCAGCCATTTGCATGTCAAAAAACAATTTCCCTTCGAATTGAGGAGCGTTGTGAAAAGCAAATTCAGTTAGAACATAACTATCTCCAAATGTAAGTAGTTTTTTGTCTTTAATTCTCAATTCCAATGTTTCGTCGAAATAATACTCAGCTGCTGCTTCAATTTGTATTTTTAAGCCTAGTTTTTGGGCATTTTCACGAACATTTTCTAGTCCTTCCAAAATGCTCTCCGCATTATTTGGATAGACCTCACTCATAATATGTGGTGTGGTGATTACTTTTTTGTAGCCTAGACTTTCAAATTTAGCCAACATCGCAATCGATTCATCCATTGTTCTCGCACCATCATCAATACCAGGTATTAAATGACTATGAATGTCAGTGCCTATTTGAGAAAGATCAAAAGGTGCTAATTTTTTCTTTAAAAGTCCGCCTAACAATCCCATTTCATCGATTTTCGTACATGTTTGTATAATAAGTCTGATAGGTTCCTGAAGTAACCTTATCCACCCATTCATTATTCGCCAAATACCAATCAACTGTTTTTTCGAGACCTTCTTCAAAGGTGATTGAAGGTGTCCATCCCAATTCATTTTGCAACTTTGTAGCATCAATTGCATACCTCAAATCGTGTCCTTTACGATCGGTTACATATGAGATGAGCTTTTCAGATTCACCAACTGATCTGCCTAGTTTACGATCCATTAGTTGACAAAGAAAACGGACCAATTCTATATTTGTCCATTCATTTAAACCGCCGACATTGTATGATTCTCCAATTCTACCTTTGTGGAAGATTGCGACAATTGCTTTTGCATGGTCCTCTACCCATAACCAATCCCTCACATTCTCTCCCTTACCATAAACTGGCAATGGCTTATTATTAAGAATGTTATGAATCATCAATGGAATTAGTTTTTCCGGAAAATGATGGCTCCCATAATTATTCGAACAATTTGACATTTTAACAAGCAAGCCATAAGTATGATGATAAGCCGAAACAAAGTGATCAGATGACGCTTTCGATGCGCTATATGGGCTGCGTGGATCGTAAGGGGTATCCTCCCTAAAGAGACCTTCTTCTCCTAAACTACCATAGACCTCATCCGTAGAAACATGATGAAAAATATGTCCTTCTTCGCCGTTCCATTTTTCTTTTGCGTGTTGCAAAAGATTGACAGTACCAACAACATTTGTCATAACGAAATCCATTGGTCCTTCGATTGAACGATCAACATGTGATTCAGCGGCAAGATGAATGACATCTGTAATATCGTATGATTCAAAGGCAGCCTGAACATCTGCAGCATTTACGATGTCTCCTTTGACAAAACGGTAATTGTCTTTTTGATCTACATCACGCAAATTTTCAAGATTACCCGCGTACGTCAACCTATCAAAATTAACAATAAGGTAGTGTGGGTATTCGTTGACCAGCAATCGCACCACATGGGAGCCGATGAATCCTGCGCCTCCTGTTACTAAAATTCTTTTTTGAAAATCTTCCATCGCTTATAATGACCAATATTCTAAGTCCTTTATTTTTCCTTTAAAAATTCCTTTTACATCCACAAAAACTCCCTGTTCATTCTTTAATAATGCCTTAAATTCAAGCTCAGACATCTCCTTATATTCTCTATGGTTAACTGCTACAATTATCGCATCGTAATCGTTTCCGGCTACAGCTGATAAACCAACGCCATATTCTTGTTCCATTTCTGCAGATGAAGCATGCGGATCCACTAAATCAACATGCACTTGAAATGATTTCAATTCATTCACAACATCAATGACTTTCGAATTTCGAATGTCGCTTACATCCTCTTTAAAGGTAGCCCCCATAACAAGTACCCTTGCATCTTGAATGTGTTTCCCTTGAGCAATGATTTTTTTAACAGTTTGTTTGCCTATGTAGAAGCCCATCGAGTCGTTCACATATCGGCCACTTGTTATTACCTTAGAGTGATAGCCCGCTTGCTGGGCCTTGTGAGTAAGGTAATAAGGATCTACACCGATACAATGTCCACCTACCAAACCGGGTGAGAACTTAAGGAAGTTCCATTTTGTGCCAGCCGCCTCCAACACATCAAAAGTGTTAATTTTCAACTTATTGAATATTATTGACAGCTCATTGATTAATGCAATATTTACATCTCGCTGAGTATTCTCAATTATTTTTGCTGCTTCGGCAACCTTGATAGATGTTGCTCGATGAACTCCAGCAGCAACAACCAATTCATATACTTTTGCGATTTGATCCAATGATTCGTCACAACAGCCTGAAACAACTTTTATTACATTTTGTAATGTATGCTCTTTATCTCCTGGGTTGATTCTTTCTGGAGAATATCCAACCATAAAATCTGCCTGGAATTTCAATCCCGATTCAGCCTCCAAAAGAGGAATACAATCTTCTTCGGTACATCCTGGATAAACAGTAGATTCAAAAACCACATAGTCCCCCTCCTTTAAAACTTTAGCAACGGTTGAACTTGCTCCCAACAATGGTTTTAAATTAGGTAAATTCGAATCATCAATTGGGGTAGGAACAGCTACAATAAAAAACTGAACATCCTTGAGATCATGAATATCCGCAGAAAACTGAATATCGCACCCTTCAAAATCTGCTGCTGTCAACTCATTACTTGGATCAACATGATTTTTCATTAAATCGATGCGTTCTTTATTGATATCAAAACCAACTACTTTAATTTTTCTCGCAAATTCAAGTGCTATTGGCAATCCAACATATCCGAGTCCGATTACCGCCAACTTAGCTTCCTTGGCTAATAGTTTATTATAAATCGAGTTGCTCATTTCTTACTTTATAAATTCTTTCAATAATTTCAACAACCTTCAACCCCTCTAGCGCATTGGTTGTAGCAGAAGTTCTTCCTTTTAACGTATCAATTACATTCTTAATTACGTAATTATGATTTGCTGCCGAACCTTTGTA
>CAMATR010000333.1 GCA_945861175.1 Chitinophaga pinensis
GTTCATGGGCAGTTTAAACCAATTTTAAAGAATTAAAAATCTGTTTAATAAGTCATTATGAATATGATTTTATTAATTACTGGCTTTTAATTTTTGTTGTTACATTTAAAATTCCTATTTTAGGAAATAAATTCAAAATGGGAAAAGCCAAGATTTTTGTAGTTGAAGACGATAAATTATATGCCCAAGTATTGAGGCATAAATTATCTATGGACCCAAATTTTGAGGTCGTACTTTTTAATGATGGCCAATCGATGCTTTCAAAAATGCATGAAAAACCAAGTGTTATTACACTAGATCACCGTCTCCCAGGTATTTCAGGATTGGAGTTATTAAAGCGCATTAAAAATGAACATTCAAATATTGAGGTAATAATCCTTTCGGCTCAAGAAGATATAGGAACAGCGATCGAAATGATTCAGGGAGGTGCTTATGACTATATCATAAAAGATGCTGGTTCTCTAGATAAATTATGGTTCAAAGTTCATCAGGCAAATGACAAAAATGCTCTGAAAAATGAAATGGACCAACTAGTAAGCGAGGTCAATAATAAATATACATTTCATAAATATTTGAAGGGATCTAGCGCACCCATGCAACGTGTTTTCACATTGTTGGAAAAGTCCTCTAAAGCAAATATAACGGTCTCTATTACCGGTGAAACGGGAACGGGAAAGGAATTAGCTGCTCGAGCAATTCATTTCAATTCGGATCGAATAAAGAAACCTTTTGTTGCAATTAATGTTGCAGCAATTCCAAAGGAACTAATCGAAAGTGAACTCTTTGGGTATGAAAAAGGTGCGTTTACAGGTGCTGATCAATCTAAGGCAGGTAAGTTTGAAGAGGCCAATCAAGGGACTATTTTCTTGGATGAGATTGGAGAAATGGATTTAAATATGCAGTCTAAATTGTTGCGTGTTTTGCAAGAACGTGAATTATCAAGATTAGGTTCCAATAGAACTATACCAATTGATATTCGATTAATTGTGGCTACGCACAGAGATTTACTAAAAGAAGTAAAAGAAGGGCGATTTAGGCAAGATTTTTACTATAGATTGTTAGGGATATCAATTAATCTGCCCCCACTAAAGGAACGTGGAAGTGATATTGTTATGCTGTCAAAATCTTTCATTGGGGAGTTTTGTAAGTTAAATAATCTTCCTATTAAAGAATTGACGCAATTGGCAATAGAGAAATTGCTTAAGTATAATTATCCCGGAAATGTGAGGGAATTAAGAGCAATATCTGAAGTTGCTGTTGTGATGAGTGAATCAGATTTAATAGATGCTAACGATATTCAATTTAACCAGCGTAACGAAATCGAAGATTTCATGCAAGAAGAATTAACTATTGATGAGTACAATAGTAGAATTATTAATTGGTACCTTTGTAAATACAATAATAATGTGCTTTTGGTGGCTGATAAGTTGAAAATGGGGAAATCTACAATTTATAGAATGTTAAAAGAGGGTAAATTATAATCATTACATGTTTACTCTATCTGAATCAAACCTTCAAAAACTTTTTCCTTTCTTTTTTAGAGTTAACTCTGAAATGGAAATAATAGGCTCGGGTAGAGTTTGGAAAAATATAGTAGGAGAAACATACGGCAAACCACTGAATGAATTGATTACTTTTAATAATCTAAACCTCCCTTTAGGGGATGAAAATAATCACTCTTTAAATCGTCAGCCCATAATTGCAAAGTCAATTGGTTTGGGAATTACAATTGAATTTACAGTTGAAGTTATTAAGGATGATAGGACGAATGAAACATTATTTGTTTTAATTCCCGAAACAGAAATTCATAAATCTCACGACCAACATCCTGAGCCAATTATTAGGTTTTCAAAAGATTTTAAACTTCTCTATGCCAATTATTCAGCGCATAAAATAGTTCTAGGGAATAAGAAAATCAAAAATGAGCTAATCAAAAAAATCAAAGATTTCACTTCAGAAATAGATGAAAAAGTTCAATTAAAAATTGATAATTCATCATATGAAGTAACAATCGTTTCGTTTGACGAAAAAGAATTTATGAATATCTATTTTAAGGATATTTCGGAGAGTATTGTATTCAAAGAACAAATCTTTCAAACTTCAACAAATCTTTATACTTTTATTGATAGTATGAATGCGGCAATTATATCGGAATCAGCTGATAGAAAGATTCTAGTGGTTAACAGAATGTTTTTCGATTTGTTTGGTCTTAAAGGTAATCCTGAGGATTTCGAAGGACAGGATTGCATCGATCAAATATCTTCATTTCTAAAACCTCTTTTCAAAGAGGAAGAGGCTTTTGTGGAGGGGATTGAGCGATGTGTAAAAAATAGAAAAAACATACAAGGAGAAATCTTTTATCTGAAAGATGGTCGCATTCTCGAGAGAGAGTTTATTTCAGTTTTTAAAAATGAGCAGTTTAATGGACATGTTTGGAAATACCAAGATGTAACCAGTTTGATGCTTAATAAGGAGAATTTTCGGTTCGTTGAGGATAAGTATAGCCGAATCATTGAAAACCTTAATTTCGGTCTTGTAGAAGTGGATTTAGAAGAGAATATCACTAAGGTATATCCAGCATTTTGCGAACTGACTGGTTATGACGAATCTGAATTATTCGGACAAAATGCAGCTAAAATATTTTCTTTCCCTGAGGACATGAAAGGTTCCAAAGAGTTGAATAAGCTCCGCCAAACTGGAGTAGCTAATGTATATGAAAGAAAGATGCGGAAAAAAGATGGCAGAATCGCCCATGTTCTTATTAGTGGAGCTCCGATCTTTAATGATAAGAATGAGGTTATTGGATCAATTGGTATTCACGCTGATATTTCTGATCGGAAGAAACTAGAAGAAGATTTGATTCTAGCCAATGAAAAGGCATTATTATCTGTTAAGGCAAAGGAAATGTTTTTGGCGAATATGAGTCATGAAATTCGCACACCTTTGAATGTCATTAATGGGATGGTTGATTTGCTTGGAGATTTAAAGTTGGATGAGGAACAAATACAATACGTAACCGCGGTCAAGAAATCAGCTGATAACTTGCTTGTTTTGATTCATGACATTCTTGATTTCTCAAAAATTGAAGCAGGGCA
>CAMATR010000334.1 GCA_945861175.1 Chitinophaga pinensis
CCTTTGCTCTAAAAACCATTTCTTTGGTCCAATTTTGATAGGAGAGCAATAGCATAAGAGGAAAGATCAAGAATGACAATTTAGATTCTAAATCCTTCCAGCCATGTGAAGTGTTTTCAGAATAACTCATACCAAAAATATACCATACAAAAAAGATCATCAAGCCAATTGCTGGCCATAATTTTCGATTGAATTTAGGTCGTGTCCAATAAGCGCTCGAACTGATAAATGATAAAATAATAAATGGCGCAATTAGTTGATCTTTCACCACAAGAATAAACCCAATGATAAACAATGTCCAAGGAAATATTTTTTTTAAAACTTCCATTACTTTATTGTGATGAAATTACTTTGTTGTTCGCTTGTAAATATCTT
This sequence comes from Chitinophaga pinensis, assembly GCA_945861175.1. Classification (GTDB taxonomy): domain Bacteria; phylum Bacteroidota; class Bacteroidia; order Flavobacteriales_D; family Crocinitomicaceae; genus M0103. Next base: position 376 of record CAMATR010000334.1, read on the forward strand.
AATTTTCAATTTATAAATTCTTGATAGACTGCTATCATCTCTTTCAAATTCTGATTCCAATCATATTCCTGAAGAACACGTTCCCGAGCAAAATTTGTTTTATTCAATGCTAACTCCTTACTGGTAATAATTTCTTGCAAAACTTCCGCTACCTGTTGAGGATTATTTTTTTCCACTAAATATCCGCATTTATCATTGTCTCCAAGAACTTCCCTAAAACCATCAACTCTAGAGGCAACAACAATTGATTTAGAAGACATTGCTTCAACAAGAGAAACTCCAAAACTTTCTGAGTCCAATTTAGAAAGGCAAACGAACACATCTATTTTACGATGGAAATTCGCTATTTCGTCGTGATTTATTCTTCCTGTAAAAACTACTTTTTCTGAAATATTCAACTCATTTACCAAAGCCTCATATTCACCGCGTTTATTGCCATCACCAACAATCAATAATTGAACGTTGAGATTTGGTTGGTTCTGCAGTAACAGATGAAACGTTTTTATCAGATCATCTATCCCATATTTATCTTCCAAGGATTTAATATTCCCAATTGTAATGGTTTCATTTTCCTTTAAAATTTTAACACCCACATCCCTCGCAAACTTCTCTACATCAATACCAAAAGGTATTACATCTATCTCTTTTGATGTATATTTTTTGGTTTCCGTTTTCATGCATTCACTGGTAGAGCAAATAATTTTAGGTTTCGAAAGTGCATATTTGAGAAGCGTGTTATTGAGCCAGCTCTTCTTTGGAAAATCATACACATCTGAACCCCACACAGAAATTATGAAGGGTTGAAATTTAGACAAAGAACCTATTAATCCGTAACTACTTGCGTAATGTGCATGTAAAATATCCGGTTTGAATTCTCGAAGTTTTGATTTGAGAATGGGCAAATAACGAAAATAACCCATCTTTTCTGAAAATTTATTTCCGGAAACTGTTTCCTCCGGTTGAAACAGAAGCTCAATATTGTCTATACCATCGAACCATGCAAAACGCGCTTTATTGAAACTAAATATTCCAACTTTTATTCCTTTGGAAGCTAATCCAAGTGCCCATTTCTCAGTGTGGGAAGATCCAATATCTGCGAGGAGAAGTATTTTCATTTCTATCTGACGAAATTACAACTATTCGAGTGATAGATTTCCATTATCATCTGATAACACATTATATGTAAGAAATAAAAACAAGTAAAAAGGTATGAAGTAAACTAAGCTACTTACCATGACAGTTCCGGATAGCATTGCTATTCCCAGGCCAAAAATCAATAATAATTCTGAAATTTTATTTCGTCTTAATTTTTGAAATATCCTTAGGATCAGAAGAAAAAGAGGGAGTGCTACCAAAAGCCCGAAATCAACTAATAGTTCTAGAATAAAATTATGCGCGTTGGTCACCAATGAGTCTGCTTCATTTTCAATTCCTTCATTCATTAATTCAATTTCATGCGTGAACCCACCTGCGCCATATCCAATTATTGGATTATTGAAAAACAATTGTTTCCCTTTCGATAAAAGAGCAGATCTCGACTCTTGGGAATTCTTTTTTTCATAACAATGCTCAGGAAAACGATCCGTAAAAACACTATCACTTATCAATGCGACTTCCTTTACTTTCTTCATTCCAGTTGGAAAATAATAAAATCCGTCTGAGAGAATAAAGGCAATTGTTAAAGAAGGAAGAAGCAAGTACCATTCTTTCTTCGTGAATTCAATAATTATCTGAAGGATAAAAATCGAAGTAACAGCATAAAAACCTAATCGAGAGCCCGTAGATACAATTAATACGATCATAATCATTCTCAAAGCATTCTTGAAGAAAGCATTTTTCAACAAAATGGAAAATGGAAAAGCCATCAAAAATACGAATGCCAAATTATTTTGATTCCAATGAAAACCAGTTGGTGAACTTTGAACATAATTGACATCAAAACAATAGGATTGAGACGCAAACATGTTGAAATTCCTGCCAAACAAATGATTGTATTCAGAAATCCTCGAAATTGGATAACGAAATGGTGTTAGAAACTCTAATGATGCGATTATAAGATCAGTACCGATAAGTAATCCCATAAAAAGAGCAATTAACTTATAATTATCTACTATGAACGATCGTTTGAGCCATAAGGTGCAAAAAATACCATAACTCAGTCCGTAAAAATAGAGATACTTGAAGTTCAAAGGATGAAACAGAGAAATTCCAAAAATGATCAAATACAGTAAGTGAAAGGGAATGGATTCACTCGTAATTAGTTTACGCCATTGAATACCCTTTAAAACTTCATTTAAAACATATATTGGAAGCACAAAATGGAAAAGACATATTGGTCCGTAAGAAATTCCTTGACCTACATACAATGAAAAAAGGCAAAAGAAAAAAAGTCCGTTTGACTTCCAAATAGGAACTACTTTTTCTCGAAATTTAGTTAAGTCTGCCATTTTAAAATTCCAGCAACTGATTTTCCAACTTTTTAACTTGATCCTTGCGATGTAATAATTTTATTCGATCCTCATCGTAATTCAACGTTTGTTTGGTTTCCCAACAAAGTATTAGCTGTATTATCGCACTTTTGATTTCTGGTATATCATAAAAATCACAATTTACTCCAGCTCTGCATTCTTCAATTAAATCAGCGGCAACATCTTCCTTATCCAATAATGCTAAAATTGGCTTCCGCACAGATAAATAATCAAAAAGCTTACCTGTAAA
>CAMATR010000335.1 GCA_945861175.1 Chitinophaga pinensis
CTAATTGACCGAAAATTAGAGCAGGTAAAAACAATCCTGCAAGAATGAAAAACTTTTTCATGACGGTCAATTTATTTCGTTTCTTTTGGTAAATAATGGAGTATGACACGTGCGTCTTGTGTTAGGTATTTTTTTGCTACGCGTTGAATGTCTTCACGTTTTACTTTCAAATAGCCTTCAAGTTGTGTATTAACTCGACTTGCGCTTCCATAGTATACATGATTATCGGCAAGATTTTCTGCTACCCCAGCAATCGATGCATTTGAACTAACAAAATTATTTTCAAATTGATTTCGCACTTTTTCAAATTCTTCCTGAGAAATCAACTCAGTTTTCATAAGCTCGATTTGAGCGTCGAATTCTTTCTGGATGTCATCTAAATTGATACCATTAGCAGCAATAGCAGCAAAAATTCCAACCCCTGCGTCTTCCAAGCCGTAATTGAAAGAAAAGGCAAACGTTGCCATTTGTTTTTTTTCAACAATCGTTTTATTGATTCTTGAACTTGAACCTCCCGATAAAACTTCGTTCATCATTTCAAGGGCATATATATCAGAATCAGTCTGAGCTGGGTATTTGTAACCCATAAATAGGGCGGGTAACTGAATATTATCATAAACAACATCTTTTCTAACTCCGACAAGTTTTTCAGTATCCTTTGATGGACGAGGAATATCAATGGGTTTAGCAGTTAAAGAAGTGATTAGTCTTTTCGCTCCGGCATCTTTTGAATTGAAAAAATCTTTAGAGTCAAATTTTGATTTTGGCATCCCATAGCGTTTCTCAAAAACTGCGTCAGTTAGGTTTTCAAAGTCTCTGAATAAATTAATTGCCTGACCTTTGGGGATAGAGGCAAAGTATTTATCAATCCATTTTTTAGTTTGTTCAAGATTTAAATCACCAGCTACAGAAAGTGTTGCATTACTTGGAACATAGAATGTTTTGTAGAAATTCACATAATCTTCTTCTTGGGCGGCATCAAGGTGTTCCATACTACCAATAGGAACCCAATTATAAGGGTGAACCGTAAACATTCGACTGAACATTTCTGTTATAAAAGAGGCGTAAGGTTGGTTGTCTACTCGCTGACGTTTTTCCTCTTTTACCACACTTCGCTGAGTTTCGATTCCTGTGTTATTTACTTTAGCGTGTAAGAGCCGCTCACTCTCTAACCATAAACCTAACTCTAGTTGGTTGGAAGGAAGTATTTCATAGTAATATGTCCTATCTTGAGAAGTATTAGCATTCAAAGTCCCCCCATTTTTTTCTACCAACTCGCTGTATTCTCCACGATCAATATTTGTGGAGCCTTCGAAAAGTAAATGCTCAAAGAAATGAGCAAAACCAGTTCTCTCTGGATTTTCATTTTTAGATCCAACATGGTACAAAATGGAAACGGCTACTATTGGTGTTGCATGCTCTTCATGTATGATGACATGCAATCCATTCGGAAGGTCGTATTCCAAATACTCAATTTTCTTTTGAGCCAGAGAATTAAGCGCGATCGCCATTAATACTCCCGATAGAATGATTTTCTTCATTAAAAAAAATAAATTTTTACGAATACAAAGAAACTTAGTTTTTTTATAAAATAATGTTTAAGTGGATATTTGGTAAGATTTTCTTTCAAGTGGTTACTTGGACTGACAAGTGAAGGACTAGTTTTGAAATTGCAAAAGTTTTTTGGCTTGAAAATTGACTAAATTTGTTATGTGAAAAAAATAGGTTTGCTTCTTTCATTGTCATTTTTGCTGCAATTACATGCTCAAAAAGTAGTTCCTTTTGTCGATTTCAATTACTACTTCAGAACTTTTGAGAATGATAATTTTAGGCAACTTGAATTTCAACAGATTAAAGAATTTAAGGCAGGAGACGATTTAGTGGCATACATAGATACGAGGGGGAATCTTAGAATTTATGACGGAAAGGAGCGAAAGGATATTTCTAACATGAATGTTCAGTATCAAGTTTCAGATCATTTGATGGCCTATAATATTGGTCCAACACTCAATATTTGGGATGAAGGTAAATTGAAAACCTTGACCTATTTTGCCAATGAATACGTTGTCAAGGACAGCATCATCGTTTATCAAGACACACGTTTTAATACTGTCAGTGTTTATTGGAACAAACAGACGTTTGAACTTTACAGACTTACAGGTGAATTGTACATGCCAGAAGTAATAGGTGAAAACATCTTAGCATTCAAAGACAATGGCAATTTATACAAGGTCTTTTGGCGGGGCCAAATCTATGATCTTGGTGTATGGAACAATGCGATTGATTTTCAAGCAGGAACCGATATACTCTGTTTCAATGACCCAACTACGCGTACATTTGCCGTTTTTGAGAATGGGCAATTTTTAGATGTAGAACAGTTTTATATGAAAAAATATAAGGCAGGGCGCGGATTTGTTGTTTATGAAGATTTGAATAATAATTTGAAAATGTATAAAAATGGAGAAAATCAGATAATGAGTAATTTTGCGGCTTCTTTTTGGGAGGTTAAAGATGACTTATTAGTTTGGGGTGAGAATTCCTTTATTTTCGCATTTCAAAATGGGCAAAAGATACAAACCAGTAATTTTATGCCGAAAGATTATCTGCTAAAAAACAATGTTTTTGCCTTTCGAAATATTGTTGGAGGTGTCAGTGCATTGGTTGATGGTAAAGTTTACGAGATTTCTTCTCAAACGAATACAGAATATGAAATCTATGGTAATCTCGTTCTTCTTAAACTGTTTAATCGCTCATTTATCGTTTTTAAAAATGGAAGAAAGTTTGAAGCTTAACTAAAAAGTCAAAAACAGCTATAATACAATCGATAACAGATTTTATTTTCTAAATGAATTCAATAAAAATGGATCGGAATTGTGCTCAGATGATTAAAAAAATAGTGGCGTTCAATCAATTATGTTTAATTGAAAATCGCTTTTTAATAATGAAAAAGTGATTCTCCAGTTTCAGATTTTCATTTTTTATGAGAGGCACGAAGATAATTAATGAGGGCTTCTCTCTCTTCCATTTTTTTGAACCTCATTTTTTGCTAACTTCG
>CAMATR010000336.1 GCA_945861175.1 Chitinophaga pinensis
AACACTTACGTTTAACCTATCGGAAACAAGCAACGTAAATGTATATGTTTATTCAATTGCAGGAAATTTAGTTAAAACTGTTAGTCAGAAAAATGTTTCTGCAGGTGCACAGACTTTAACTATTGATGGTTCTGACCTTCAAAGAGGAACATACATTGTGAAGTTTATTGCAGGTAAACAAAATGATACTGTCAAGTTTATCAAACTATAAATTGATTTAACATCAATTTTCAAAGGGGTGTCAATAGGCACCCCTTTTTAATTGGTTTTAACGAAGAATAATTATCAAAGAAATCCTACATTTGCATCTCAAAATTTATACAAAATGAGTTCTTACGACGTTACAATCATTGGTTCAGGTCCTGGTGGTTATGTTGCCGCAATACGCTGTTCACAGCTTGGTCTAAAGACAGCAATTATTGAAAAATACGATACTTTAGGTGGCACCTGCCTAAATGTTGGATGCATACCGTCTAAGGCCTTACTTGATTCATCAGAACATTACCATAATGCTGTGAATAATTTTGAAGAACATGGTATTGAAACTAAGAGTGTGAAAGCTAACATCACACAAATGATTAAACGCAAAAATGATGTTGTTTCTCAAACATGCGCAGGTGTTAAGTTCCTTATGGACAAAAACAAAATTGACGTATACAATGGATTGGGTTCTTTTATAGATAAAAATACTGTTAAAGTTCAACACAAAGACGGTACGGATACTTCTTTAACATCAAAAAATATAATTATAGCAACAGGCTCAAAACCAAATTTCTTTCCAGGAATGGAGCCTGACAAAAAAAGAATAATTACTTCCACAGAGGCTTTAAATCTAAGCGAAATACCGAAGAAAATGTTGGTGATTGGTGGCGGTGTAATAGGCCTAGAACTCGGCTCTGTTTATGGCCGTTTAGGCACTCAAATAGAAGTTGTAGAATTTGCAAGCACCATACTTCCGACAATGGATAGTTCACTTGGCAAAGAATTGACTAGGGCTCTCAAAAAAGAAGGTTTTAAATTCAATTTAGAGCACCGAGTACAAAGAGTCGAAAACAAAGGTAAATCAGTCGTTCTTACTGCATTGAATAAAAAAGGAGAAGAAGTGACTTTTGAAGGAGACTATTGTCTGGTAGCTGTGGGGAGAAAAGCTTTTACTGAAGGATTAAATTTAGAAGCCGCAGGAATTTCGGCTAATTCGCGCGGTCAAATCGAAGTAAATGATCATTTACAGACTTCGGCTACCAATATTTATGCAATTGGTGATGTTGTGCGTGGCACAATGTTGGCTCATAAAGCGGAAGAAGAAGGAGTTTATGTTGCTGAAATTATAGGTGGTCAAAAACCACACATCAATTATAATTTAATTCCAGGTGTAGTGTATACATGGCCTGAAGTAGCAGCTGTTGGAAAAACAGAGGAAGAGTTAAAAGCTGCTGGTGTTGAATATAAAGTGGGGTCCTTTCCAATCAAAGCATTGGGTAGAGCACGCGCTAGTATGGATACTGCAGGACTTATTAAAGTGCTAGCTGACAAAATAACTGATGAAGTACTTGGAGTTCACATGATTGCTCCAAGGGCAGCTGACTTGATCATGGAAGCAGTTGTAGCTATGGAATATAGAGCTTCAGCAGAAGACATTGCAAGAATTTGTCACCCGCACCCAACTTATTCTGAAGCAATTAAAGAAGCAGCTCTTGACGCAACAGAAGCAAGAGCATTGCATGTTTAATTAAAAGAATGTAAAATGATTACAATAAAAATGCGCCGATTGGCGCATTTTTATTATTGCTTCATCAATACCATTTCATCTACGAGATGTTTGGCACCAGAATATTTATCCATGACCCAAAGAACATAACGGATATCAACAACTACATTTCGACAACGATTAGGATCAAACATATAATCTGACATTGTACTTTCCCAGGTGCGATCAAAGTTCAATCCCATCAAATGACCATTTGCATCTAAAACAGGGGAACCAGAATTCCCGCCAGTCGTGTGATTAGATCCTGTGAAACACACCCACAACTCTCCATTTTGCGCATAATCCCCATAGTCCTTATTTTGATGCATCTCAAACATCCTAGGCAGTAACTCGAAATCGGGATTCGCAGTATTGTATTTTGCAATGATTCCATCCAGAGTAGTATGTTCAGTATACATCATTCCGTCAGTTGGCGTTGAACCTTCCAATTTCCCATAAGTTATTCTCAGAGTACTATTCGCATCAGCCCAATGCTTTTCATTTGGGAACATTTCATATTTTCCTGCAACATAAACTTTAAGCATGGATGTTAATTCATCATCAAAAGATACATAATTTGGGACTACAATTCCCTGAAAATAAGTAATCTGTTCCTGAAAAAATTTATATCCCGGATCTTTCATTAATTTCTTTAAAGAAGACCCCTTTAACTTTTCTAAAAATGCAACATAACGATTCTTGTCCGTCAATATAGATTTTGAATAAATTAATTTACTCATCGCATCTATGTCATATTTTTTATTTTCTACTGATTCTTTATATCCAACAGTTTGTTTCAAATATTCATCTGTCAATAACTCAAAAATTTCTTGATCGACCTGAACGTCATAATTCTTAAAAAAACCATCCGCATTTTTAATCATCTTTTCAATTGTAACGCTTAACTCCCCTTTTTCTTGTAGATTCTTCCACCTCTTTTCTAAATCACCCAATTCTCTTGCCAACTTAAAAAGTTCTGGACCTACAAATAGATATTCAATGTTCATGGCATATAAGAATTCCCATTTACTGCCCTCATCAACATGCTTATTCATTTGATTTATAACACTTCCATAAGTTTTATTCCACTCTTCATTAGACAATGCCATTTTTTGATATTCTTGTTCCCTCGATAATTTAATGGTAACAGCATCTAATCTTTTTAATCCATCTATTTGACCAATCCATTTTTTATATGCGTTCGCTATACTTGCCTGTTTAGCAGCATATTTGATTCTTACCTCATCGGAAGTTCTCATAGCCGCATCTATAACACTCAAGGATTTTTGACGCATTATAAT
>CAMATR010000337.1 GCA_945861175.1 Chitinophaga pinensis
ATCAGCGATTTAAAAAGCTGGATAAAGTAATTGTTATTCAAAGTAGTTATGCGGATGCACCTTTCAATACAACGAAATCAACCTTTACAAGGAAGAATATGACTTATCAATCATTTCTTGATTCGTTCAAAACACCAAAAACTGTTTAACTGGAGAAGAAGCTTACATATTACAAAGGTGATTTATCATGCCAATTTCAGCTTTCTAAAGCAGAGAAGCTCAATGCAACTGATTCACATGCAGGGATTGTCCTTCAACCGCGATTCAGGTTGCAAAATGCGGTTGAAATAAATCCCGAAGATTACCCCAAAGATGAACAGTTGTCTCTTTTGCCGCATTTGATGCAAGAAGGCGTATTTGATGTAGAAATTTACACAGGTCAGGATGGTAAAACAGGTACAAGGAGGCATGTCGAAAAAATCCTTTTGTTTCTAACTAAAAACGGTCAAAAATCGTCAGATGAAGCAGTAGTTAATTGGGCGGCCTATTCTTTCAAGCAAAGACAAGAATTCTACAACAGCTACCTTGCTCAATCGGGACAAATTGGTCAGCATGGTCGCATTGATGGGGAAGCGTATATCATTTGCGTTACACAATTTGATGAAAAAGGCTTGGAAATCATTGATCCAATTTATACCTCACCAGCTTCTTTAGAGACTAGATCCGGCTGTTTGGGGAAGCAAGTTTCAAGAATTTTTGATTTCAATACGCGTATCAAGAACAGATTGAATTCACTTTTTGGAGGCATTTTTAAAACAAACTTAATTGGAAATGAATCCAATGGGTGTGCCCCAAGTATGCTACCAAGTGGATGTTCTGGTCCCGGATGTATGAAATTTGGATGTGGTTTCTTGAGTTTGATCTTTGCCCTCGGTATGCTACTGTGGTTATTACGTTGTTTTCTTTTTGGTGATTGCGGCAACTCCAATTCTTCAACGTCTACTCAGGGAACCAAGATTGTGCATGATACTGTCTATGTTGTAAAACAAAAAAGCGACACTGTGAATTACGTGGACGAAACGACCAATACATCCTATAAAATGGTTAGTTTGCCCAATGTGCAATTCGAAAAAGGAAAAGCAATCTTGTTAAATTCATCATTAGGACAGTTAAATGAGCTAGCAAATTACCTACTTGAAAATAAGGATGTCAAAGCTGAAATTATCGGTCACACGGACAGCGATGGGGATGCATCTAGGAATAAGCGACTCTCCAAGGAAAGGGCAGAAGCGGTAAAAAAATACATTACGGACACTGGAGTAGATCCATCAAGGATAAAAGCGACTGGAAAAGGAGAGAAAGAGCCTGTAACGGAAAATGGAACAGCTGAAGGTCGTGCAATGAATCGTAGGGTTGAAGTGAAATTGACACAGTCGAGCGCGACCAAAACAACCCGAACAAAACAAGAGAGAAATTGAGTTTGACTCCGCAACATACGAACGAGTCCTATTTTAAAGGAAAGTTGACAGGAATCTTCTTGCCGAAAGAAAATAGCCATTCGGGAGAATTCCACTTTTATGCTATTCGGTGGAGTTATTTGAAAATTACAGATGTTGAGGTTCTTGAAGCGGTTGATGTGAGAGACTTAAAAGTGGGCGATTTCTGGCATGCTAAAGCGTTGAAAGCGAAAAAAAAGTGGCTTCCATACCAAGTTGACTTTCCACGAATCATGAAGCGGCCGGAGATCTTTATTCCAAGAGGTGAAGTGGATTTTTATTCTGGAACCTTGCTCAATGTTTACATTCGAAACTTTGATTTATCAAAACTTAAAAAAAGATCATTTGAGCCTTGGATAGAAGTAACTGCGGATATTTACTTTCAAATTGAAAAACCAAAGCCGCCTTTGGTTCCAACGCCAATTCAAAAAGTCAATGAGAATAGGGTATCAGTTCCCGTTTCTCAAACTGTCCCCCTTGTGGTTGATCCAGTTGCTGCATCTGTCAATGAAAATGTTACGCCAATTCCTGCAACTGTTTTACCTGGAGATACAACAATCGATGTTAAAAAGAAAAGACCAGGTTGTGGCTCAATGTTGAGTCTTTTCTTTTTTGGATTAATCATTTATGTTCTCTTTAAATCCGGTTCTGTATTTTTGCTTCCAGCTATTCTTATTGGCCTTGCTTATTTTATTTTCCACAGATTCAGATCTTCTTGTCTGCCTATGCTGTTTGCATTGATCCTCTTTATTGTGGGCGGCTTGATAGCACTTCATTATCTGCCAAACCAAGCAAGGCAAGTCAAAACCCAACAAACCAAAGATGGAGAAGTGAAAATATCGCCTCCAAAAAAAATGAAGAAAGACGGGAGCGAAGCCATCGATTTTACCACTGAAAAGCACATTCGGTGGTGGGATTTTTTCAAGTCATTGTACAAAGCGGATTACACGACCTCCAACAATTCATTCTTTGCTAGCAATGAGGTACACAGAAGGCTAGCATCAACAACAACTGCTCAAAACAGCATTGGTTTTTATACAGAGTTGTACCGAGGATTGGATCGGATGGACGGGCAGAAAATTGATTCCATCGTCAAGATCTTTAGAAATTATGCAGGTCGCAAACACCTCTCTGCGATAAGAACAGCGGAAATGGTTACAACGTTTGTGCAAGAAATTCCTTACTACCTTGTCCATGATTTATCTTGTCAAGAGGCCATTGAACAATCCAATTCGCAGTTTTTAACGGATTACCATGCAGAAGGAAAACCCTGTCTAGCAAATATTCCAGGAGGCGTGCAATCTCCCTATGAGTTCATACACAATTTGAAAGGAGACTGCGATACCAGAAGTTTGTTGGCTTTCACAATTCTTAAAAAAATGGGGATTTCTGCTTCTGTGTGGGTCAGTGAATCCTATGGTCATAGTATTTTGGGAGTTGGTTTGCCGGTGGGAACAGGTGTCTATAAAATCGTTAATGGTGTTAAACACTATCCGATAGAATTGACAGCAAAAGGATTCAGGCTTGGTATGATTTCTCCTGAACACACCGACATGGACAATTGGAATATTACCGTTTATTATAATAAATTTTAACTCAGCA
>CAMATR010000338.1 GCA_945861175.1 Chitinophaga pinensis
TTTATCAAATATTCTTTTCACGCTCTCTTCCTCTCCCTTTCTTACCACAACGAGCATTCGCTCTTGAGATTCAGAAAGTAATATTTCATAGGGAAGCATATTATCTTGACGAGTCGGAACAAGATCCAAGTGGATATCCATACCTACACCTCCTCCAGCGCTCATTTCGCATGTAGAACAAGTTATTCCAGCCGCACCCATGTCTTGCATTCCAACAATTGCATTGGTTTGAGATAATTCCATAGTTGCCTCCAAAAGTAATTTCTCCATAAAAGGATCACCCACTTGAACTGAAGGAAGGTCATTAGCTGAATCTTCAGTGATATCTTTGGATGCAAATGCAGCGCCCGCAATACCATCTTTCCCTGTTGCAGATCCAACAATAAATACTGGATTTCCAGGTCCTTTTGCTTTTGCTGAAATAATTTTCTTGGTATCTATAATTCCAGCTGAAAATGCGTTTACAAGTGGATTTGTGTTATATGAGTCATCAAAGAAAACCTCACCACCAACAATTGGAATACCGAATGCATTACCATAGTCACCTATTCCTTTTGTCACTCCTTTTACCAACCATTTTGTTCTGGCATTTTCAATATTTCCAAAACGAAGCGAATTCAACTGTGCTATTGGTCGAGCTCCCATTGTGAAAATGTCTCTATTTATTCCACCTACTCCAGTTGCTGCGCCCTGATATGGCTCTAACGCGCTCGGATGATTGTGCGATTCTATCTTAAAAACACATCCAAGACCATCTCCAATATCAACAAGTCCTGCATTCTCTTCCCCTGCCTTTACTAGCATATGTGGGCCATCCTTTGGAAGCTTCTTCAACCAAACAATTGAATTTTTGTAAGAACAATGTTCTGACCACATTACCGAGTACACTGCAGTCTCAGTAAAATTGGGAGTTCTTCCAAGTATTTCCTTGATCATTTCAAATTCGTCAGAACGCAATCCTAGGTCGATTGCCTGCTCTAATGATGCTTCGTGATGTAATGCGCTTTCCATATAAATTTCAATGTCAGACAAAAGTAATGAAATAATAGAAGTGTGAATTAGGCAATCAACAATCTCTTTAGAAATCAAATTTAAAAGTGTATTAGAAAACTATTCTAAAGAAAAAATGACATTCCCAATGATCACAAAAAAGAAAACCTTATTTCTGAGCAAATCTAAAAAGGACATAAGCTATTCCAGCGAACATAATATTGGGAATCCACACTGCAATAGATGGCGGAAAACCAACATTCATTGCAGCTACTGTTGTTATTTTCATGGCAAATATGTAAATGAAAATAATCAATAAACCTAGAGCAATATTAACACCTATCCCCCCTCTTTTTTTGCGTGAAGAAACAACCACACCTATAACAGTTAGAACATAGGTAGCAAAAGGATAAGAGGTTCGCTGATAAAGTTCAATTTCATACATCGGAACAGACCCTGACCCTTTGCCTTTTTCTCGTTTAATGAACTCGTTTAACTGAGTATATGTCATTGCTTCAGCAATATTTTCACGAGGCGTCATCTCCTCAATGTGAAACTTAAAGACTGTATCTTTCAAATTGCCTTCACGCACGATATCATTTGGATAACCAACGAACCGCTCATAATAATCGGTTAACCGCCATTTATAGGTGCCTGAAATGTTCACTGCATTTCTGCATCTTATGAAATATTTTAACTTATCATCCTTACCCCATTGTTCTAAAGTAAAATCATTAGCTCGATTTTCATCTTGATAATAGCTCGAAAAATATATAACTTGATTTCCAGGATATTCCGCAAAATAATCAGATACCGACATTGATTCCCTGTAGTATTGTTCTTCAAAATCTAGACGCACAAGGTTTGCCTTAGGCAAAATAAAATGATTCATAATAAGCGAGATAATCATTAATATGGTCGCCGCAATCATGTAAGGCCGAAGAAATCTGCTAAAGGGTTTTCCACTATTCCACATCGGAATGATTTCTGTATCCTGCGCAAGCTTGGCTGTAAACCAAATTACTGACAGAAATATAATCATCGAGGAAAACATATTTCCGTAAAACAGAATGAAATTCAGATAATAATCCAAAAAAATGGCTGAAAACGGAGCTCGATTATCTATTAATTCGCTCAATTTTTCTGACAAATCAAACACCATGGCCAAAAGCATAATTATGCCTAGCATGAAGAAGAAAGTGGAAAGAAATTTCCGAATAATATATCTATCCAGGATTTTCAGCATTTTTTACAGGCGATTTTTCAATTTTGGAATCATTTTTTCTTTCCATTCACTAAAAGTACCAGCTAAAATTTCCTTTCTAGCTTGTTTCATTAATTGCAGATAAAATGCAAGATTATGGATTGTAGCAATCTGAATACCTAAGTTCTCCTTAGCCTTAATTAAGTGCCGCAAATAAGCCTTTGTATAAACTTGATCCACGTATGCTGTTCCGTTGGGATCTACTGGTGAAAAGTCTTTTTCCCATTTCTGGTTTTTAATATTTATTATTCCCTCTGAAGTAAAGAGCATGCCATGTCTTGCATTTCTGCTAGGCATTACGCAATCAAACATGTCAACACCGAGTGCTATGCATTCCAATAAATTAACTGGGGTCCCTACCCCCATTAGATATCGTGGTTTATCTTGAGGTAAAATTGAGCACACAAGGTCTGTCATTTCGTAAAGATCTTCATCAGGTTCACCTACAGACAATCCACCAATTGCATTTCCAAGCGCGTTGTGTGAAGCAATTGTTTCTGCTGATTCTATTCGTAGGTCTTTGTAAACACTGCCCTGAACTATAGGGAAAAGACTTTGACTGTAACCATATTTTGGTACAGAATTTTCCATTTGATCAAGACATCTTTTTAACCAACGATGCGTCATTTGCATCGACTTTTTCGCATAATTATAATCGCAAGGATATGGTGTGCATTCGTCAAAGGCCATTATTATATCTGCTCCAATCACTCTTTGAATATCAATTGCCCGTTCTGGAGTAAAAAAGTGATAACTTCCATCTATGTGCGATT
>CAMATR010000339.1 GCA_945861175.1 Chitinophaga pinensis
ATTCAACCAGAGTAATTTCTCAAAATACTGAGAATATGGGTTTTATTATTTCTACTAAGCACAATCAAAATTCAATGGTATATGAAGGCAAACAATATATAAATGTCACATCTGATCAACGTATGATTTGGCTTTATAAATTAGAATAGCAAGTCCAAATGAGAGAAAAACTAGCAATAATTATTCCCCTTTATGAAGACTTAATCATCGGGAGCGACGCTTATAACAGTGTTTGCAATACAATTGAAAAATGCAGTGAACGACCTGTTTTTTTTCTATTGCCGTGCAATCGATATTTGGGATTTAAGTTAGTAGAGTCGTTATTAAGCAAATTTGATATTCGTACAATTTTATTGGATGACGAACATTTTGCAAGTGTTCAATCGTACAATAAATTGTTACTGAATCCAGATTTTTATTTAAAATTTAATTGTTACGAATTTATCGCAATAGTTCAAACGGATGTATGGATATTTAAAGATGGATTTAATGAGTATACCGATTTTGGGTTTACATATATCGGTGGGATTACGTTTAGGCGGTGGTATAATAAATCGCATTGGCGGATTGATAATATTTTGGCACCAATCAACGGTGGCATGTCGGTTAGAAAGGTAGATGATTTTATAGAAATACTTGGAAGTGAGAAAAGGCTGGGGATGATTTTTTTTATTAAACGTTTATATTTTCATTGGAAAATTGGTGGTTTCTCATTCCGTAAGGTGAATGAAATAATAAGATCTCAACGTATTAGAACTTATTGTAAAGCACCCGAATATAATGAGGATGTAGTTTTATATTTTATATCACAAGTTGATCGCCGTTTTAGCATTCCGCATTGGACGCAATCAAAATTGTTTTGCTGGGATGCGGCGCCTGGGTTATTATTTGAAAATTTCAAAGAATTGCCGATGGCCGCACATGCATATTGCCGCGATGATTTCCCCTATGAGGGCAATCGAACTTTTTGGAGTAAATATTGTAAGTAATTTGAAATATATAAATAGCGTGTATGAATTCGTTCCAGGTAACGAATAGTAAATGAAAAAAAAGAATTGCTATTGTATATCGGTTTGATTTGAGTATTCGTTTCTAGTAGTAGCCGATTTAATTTATGCTCTACGAAATAGCACTTTTTTTTCATTGCTTTTTCACTCTCATTCACAATTTTATGCCATCCGTTTAGGATATTACCATTGAGAAATTTATTCAAAAAAGTACTATATTCAAGGTTGAATTCTGGGTTGGGATTTTCTAGTGATAACTCTAATTGGGTCAAAAAATTAAGGAGTGTAGTCCGATTGGGGATAATAAATATCCAAGAAGCTAAATATATCGGTGGTAAAAATTCCGGAGGATTATTTGGTTTACGAATATCCCCCCAAATCGTATTTGATTGTAATGTTTCTGCGTTTTGTTTGAGCCATTGCCGGATGAATATTTGCCATGCCCACGAGAAATGGTGATTAAAAAGTGTGTCGTTAATTAACAAATATGGCCCATCCCCTGTAAATTGTTTACAGAGTGTGGTATAGGCTCCAAGATCTTGAAAGAGGTTATTGCCTTGAATCTCAGGTGCGATTGCGGCTTCTGGGAAGTTGTTGACAATCAGAAGCTTATAGCTGAACAAATTCTGTAACCAAGATTCGATGGGACTTTGTTTTTGTCCTTGTCTACGGTAGGTCACAAATCCAACTTCCCAGTGGGCTGGATTCATTTGTTATGTTTTTTAATCAATCTGAATAGGGCCGTACCATTTCCTGCATACGCAACACATTCTGCAAGGAACGACTTGATAGTTAACCATTCTATCCAAGCCTTGTGCTCGCCGTTCTCCCAGCCTACGTAACCAAAATACTCATCAAACAGGAAGAGCGTGTTTTCATCTATATAACTACTGGCAATATCAAGTACCTGTTTGGTGCTTGAATACAGATCAGCATCTAGATGTAAAAAAGCAAAAGGTTTATTTTGAGCGCGCACCCATTGGGGCAATGTGTTTTCAAATAATCCGGGAATGAGTGTTACATTTTGCCTGACTTTGGGAAGTTTCCCTGCAGTGGTAAAGTGTTCTTTCATTTTGCCGTTACCACTCCAATCTTCTGGAAGTCCCTCAAATGAGTCAAATCCGTACCACCTTAATTCATGATTACAGTCCGCAAAGTAATTGATTGATTGGCCTTTAAATACACCAAATTCAGCATGTATGTGTTCAGTATTCGTTCTACTAAGAACTTCAGATTGGATGTATTGATAGAGTTGGCTTTTATTCGGAAAATACGAGGCATTGTTAAAGTTGTTTAATGCATATTCAGCAGCCTTCTTGTAAGATAGTTTTTGCAATTCGTGATCAAAAGAAGTCGCTGCCGTTAGTTTTTTCCATTGCTTGAAAATAGCAACAATACCATTTTCAATTATTCTGCGTAGCTTGAGGTTATGTGCTAAATTTTCCAATGGATCAAAATGATATCTATTTTGTTTGAATTTCAAATTCAACACAACGATTCAAAGCTCTTTCTTCTTCAGTCTCACCTTTTGCTTTGATTTCACCGTAGGTTCATTGGAATGATGTAGCCAATATTCGCTGTTGGCCCAACCCAACTGCTGTAACCCAAATCAATATTTACCTTGTATTTCTGCAACTGGTAATTGATGCCAATTTCCTTTCTAAGTCTTCCGTTTTCGCGATCACCAAGCAACCAACCTTTACGGAACATACCTACACCGCTATACACAGAGAATGATTCGTTGATACGAATGGTACCACCCAAAAGATCTCTGAAATAGTACGAGGTTTGATCTTCTTGGAATTGAATACCGCCACGGTATTCCACAGAGTAATAAAAACCCACTCTATCTTTAATTAAATTGTTTACAGCTAAGCTAATGCGGGGCGCACCAAAATCCTCACGGTGTTGGAATACATATCCCAACTTAGGCACAAACTGTATTTGTGATTTAACACTACCGATTAATACAAAGGCGAAAAGGAAAATGAAAAGCTGAGAATACTTGTAATTCTTCA
>CAMATR010000340.1 GCA_945861175.1 Chitinophaga pinensis
ACAATTAATGTGTGAGGAACATTATGTCGTGTCAATTCATATGCCGTCAAATTGGAGCCTTGATTTCTTGGCCGCGTCTCATCCACCCACACATGCACTTTAATTCCTTTTTTCATTGCCTGATAAATAGGCGCTGTAATCGTTCCCCATTCAACACAACCTAACATTCCCGCATTACAATGTGTCAATATATTGACAACTTCACCTTTTTTACGCTTTGCAATTTCTTCGATTAATGGCAATCCATGCACACCTATCATTCTGCACGTTTCAATATCCTCCTCAACAATTTCTGCAGCTTTATTCCATGCTGTTTCAATAAAGTCGCCTTTTGAATTATCTAGTGCTTCTCGCATTTTATCTAGTGCCCAGTATAAATTCACTGCTGTCGGTCTTGAAGCGCGCAACTCACTAAAAGCCTCATCCAAGAAACTTCCATTTAATTGCTCCTCAACCATCTCTCTTACGGCGAGATAAATTCCATATGCTGCTGTTGCACCAATGAGCGGTGCACCGCGCACGATCATAGATTTAATAGCTTCCACAGCATCATCGTAAGTTTCAAGTTTAACGACAACATATTGG
Organism: Chitinophaga pinensis; assembly: GCA_945861175.1. Classification (GTDB taxonomy): domain Bacteria; phylum Bacteroidota; class Bacteroidia; order Flavobacteriales_D; family Crocinitomicaceae; genus M0103. The sequence continues at coordinate 586 of CAMATR010000340.1, forward strand.
TGGGGTAACATTCGTTGATCTATGACTTCAACAAATTTATCGTCCGTTGTCCAAATTGTGCGAAATTTTTTTTCTGTCATTTTTAATAGGTGATTAAGAGTATGTCAATCGGTAAAATAATTCATATTCGAAACTAATATTAGTTGAATTGCAGCTCTGAAAAATCAGCGATTGTATTTTCCCAAGAAGAAATTGTCCCTGGCCGAACAAGCTGAATAGTCTGAAAACCAGCTGATTTTGCCGCCTCAAGTTCTTCTTGAACATCAGAAAGAAAAAGGATTTCTTGTGCAACAAACTGAAGTTCTTGAGCAATATTCTTATATGTTTGACTTTCTCTCTTCGATCCAGTTTCAGTATCAAAATAATTGGAAAAATAGGGTGTTAAATCGCCAGCCTCGCTATATCTAAAAATTAATCTTTGAGCAGTAACAGAACCAGAAGAAAAAACCGCTAAAGTAAATCCTATTTTCTTCCATGCTTTAATTGATGGAGCTACATCATCATAAACATGACCCTTAATCGCGCCACTTTCATAACCCTTTTTCCATAAAAGTCCTTGTACAGTTTTCAAAGGTGTTATTTTTTTATCCTCTCTACTCCAGCGATCAAGCGTTAGAATTATATCCTCCACAGATTTCAAAGAAGTTCCTTCTAATTCTTTACTCAGTTCAACTGTTTTACGAAAAGCTTTCTGTACTTCAAGATCATAAGTTAGAGTTTTCAGCTCATTTATATTGTCTCTGAAATATGGAAATAATGTATCATAGACAAAACTTACTGAGGTTGTAGTCCCCTCAATGTCAGTCAAAATACAACTCACTCCATTCAATTTCATTTTATAAAATTAGAAATAATCACAAAAGGGATAATGGATTTAATTTTTAATGGCATGTTTTTTGAAAATGTAGAGGAAATTTCGATTATGAAAACGCAATTATTTCTAACCGCAATGATTTTAAGCCTTAATTCTAACTTTTTTTCTCAAAAAGCAGATTTCGGACTCTATGTTCCAATTAATGTCCCAAACAAAACAACCATGCCTAAAATGAGCATCGCTGGTGGTTTAGGAGCCAGTTTTGGTTATAGCCCATTATTTTTAACTCCTTTTTATATCGAAGCAAAAGCTACATTAAGCAATTACTCCAGTCAAACACTTCAACAAACTTACCAATTTGAAGATGGGTCACAAACCACTACAAATGTTAACTATTCGAGTGGTATGAGCAATTATTTACTGGGGATAAAAACTATGATTGGCAAAGACTTTAGAGTTGTGAGAGGTTTTATTAAGCCACAAATAGGCCTTGCCACAATGCGTACAAAAATAGTTATCGCTGATCCTCAGGATGTAGATGGTTGCCAGCCACTCGATCGTAATATAAGTCAACGCTACACTGGGGTAATATATGGAGGAGAAATAGGAGCTGAAATTGCACTTGAAAAAATGTTTCGTAAAATATCCATAGAAAATACACATAAATTATACTTCTCAATGAGCTACCTAACATCAGTAAATCATTTTGAATATGTGAATGTGAAATATATGCAAGATGAAGCTCACAGCGCAATGAATATGCATCCTACTGGAGATATTAATGCATCATTTATTAATGTCTCTACAAGTAACATTCATGAACACAAGATTGCAGAATTGTACCACACACCTTTCGAAATGATTGGTATCAATTTTGGATACATATTCAAATTTTAAGCGGGAAACGAGAATCCACTGAAAGCTACTTCTAACTTAGAACCCGTATATTCAGGTACCCAACCACTCATATCAATAAAAATTCGTATGGCTTTTACAAATGGGTTTTCCTCTCCTGCATCAAACCAATGCTTTGTGCCAGCGGGAACTGATATCAGGTCCCCTTTTTGGCATAATAAGTTGAATACTGGTTCATTTTCCATGTTAAACCAAAAGAGGCCTTGACCATCCACAAAAAAGCGGATTTCATCTTCCGAATGTGTGTGTTCTGCTAAAAACTTTGCCCTAATAGCATCATAATTTTCAGTCAATTTATTGATTGAAATAACATCTGCTGTTAAATACCCACCTTTCTTCATGAAAGGATCCAAATCATTAGCGTAGGCCTGAAGGATATCTTCTTGGCTTGCGTTATCCTCAAATAATACATCACATTTCCATTGATCGAAAAATATATTTCTCGCCTCGAAGAAATTATGTATTTCTTTAGGGTTTGAAATCTGGATGTTCTTTTCAGGAATTGATAAAATAGCCATCTTATTTATTAGAATTTAAAACACGTACTTTAATCTCGCATTCACAAAGATATTCCAAAGTCTCCAAATGCCTTTTCGCTTCAAATAGATTAATTCCCCATGCGTAAGTTCCATGCTTTCGAATCAATAAAGAATGATTTATCAATAATTCCCTCCTATGTCTTATTTCTGAGGTCAACAATTC
>CAMATR010000341.1 GCA_945861175.1 Chitinophaga pinensis
GTTTTCTTCATTAATAATTAAATAAGCTATACTAGTGTCAAGACAACCGTCTGGTGATGTTGCAATGAGTGTTATGGGCAGAGTCCCAAATGTTTCATTCGTATACTCATAAGATGGAGAAGTCTCAAAAGAAAAGCCCAATTCATCTCCGAAATCCCATAAATAACTCACGGAATTTGAACTTGTGTTTATAAATTCAACAGTCGGATCTATGCTTGATAGGGAATAATTACTTGCTGTAAATGAAGCATTTGGTAAGTTGAAGGTTGAAATTATTATTTGATCTGAGGACGAACATCCATTAAGGTCTGTGCCAGTTACCGTGTATGTATTTGAACCTACATTAGGCAAAATATAACTTTGATTAACTATACCATTCCCCCATGTATAACTTATCGCTCCAGATCCAACTAGTTGTATGGAATCACCAAAACATAATTGAGCATCTAATCCTGCATTTACATTTGGTAATTCATAGATTTGAACTTCGGTTTGACCAGTTGAAGTGCATCCGCTAGCAGAAGTGGCAGTTAGTGTGTATATCGTTGTGGAAGCTGGAGATGCTGTTGTTTGGGATGAGATACTCGAGGATAAACCTGTTGTTGGGCTCCATAAATAAGTATTCCCAATTACTGAGCTTATACCTATTGCAATTTCATCTCCTTCACAAATTGATTGGAGAGCGGTCAAAGCAATTGTTGGTGTTGCCGAAACTGTAATTTCAACTGAACTGCCTTCCGTAATACAGCCATTTGCTCCCGTAACAACCAATGTATACGTAGTCGTCACATTGGGAGAAGCTGTAGGTTGCGCTGAAGTTGAGTTAGATAAACCGTTAGAGGGCGTCCATTCATAGGTTTCTCCTACATTAGAAGGGCTGCCTATTTGAATGTCATCGCCAGTGCAAATGGATTGATCTGTGCCACTGTTCGGGACAATATTTATTATTTGAATTGTTTCTGTAAGTGTATCTATGCAACCTAAATCTCCTTCAACAATTAAGGATACGTCATATTGCCCCGGTAAAAATAAATGTGATGGATTTTCAATGGTTGATATAGGGGATCCATCCCCAAAATCCCATTGCCAACTAATAATATTTTGAGTTGATGTTGATATACTTTGAAAATCAATATTCCCGGTGCAGTCGTCTACGTAATTGAATAAAGATTGTGTGTTCGCCATAGAAAATAAAATTTCATCTACAGTGATTTGATTGAATTGAAATGAACCTATTAAATAATTTCTTGGTGTTATTTGACTCCCTTCTGGATCTCCTGGATTTGGATCTATAGGCCCTGTATAAGACCCTCCAACACTTGCAATAGCTGAACCAGACAAGGGTGCGCCAAATGGATCATCGCCGATAACGTGGTAAACAATGAACTGAACATTGTAATTTGTTTTCATAATATTATATTCACCATAACCTGCTAATCCTGGTTGTCCACCTGCATTAAATAGGCTGCTACCTAAATTTTCCGCGTTTCCATAGGCATCAGTTAATAAAATAAAAACAGGATTACATGAAGAAGAGACTAAATCTAATTCACCCCCAACATCCCAGATTCCATCGAGTCGCATTGATGCCATTGAAGCAGGGAGGTAATCATTGTAAATATTCGAAATTGGGCCAAATACTCGATTCCAAGAAGTTAGGGTTGCTAAATTGCTTGAAAATGGAATCGAAATATCATATAATCCTGGGCTCATTGTTAAATCAATTCCACCATATTGGACCACGGCTATTCTTGTTGTTGGATTCCCAGCAAGAATTTGTGTAGACAATTGATCTATTGAATTTTGCATGGTCAAGAATTCAAAATCATCGATTGAACCTGAGTTATCAACTACGAAAATTACATCTTTACAGGAACCGCAAGAAGTTTGAGCAATGCTTAAGGTTAAAAAAAATAAGCTGAATAAAAAAGTTAATAATTCCTTCAAGGTGTTTGGTTTACATTCATTTATATGAAAGAAACGACTAATTTCCGGAAAGGTTTGCTATTTGAGATGAATAAAATTAAAGATTTTGCGAATTCTTAATTTTAAAACAGGTTATTAGCACTATAGTGATTTAGTTTGGTACGTTAAGGAATACACACAAGTGTGTCAAAATAGGGAGAATAACCAACCCAAACTCCCAATGCGCCACCATTTATGTTAGTTGGAATATTGGTTGGGGTTGCAAAAGGGTTGCCATTATTAAAAAGTTGGTTATACTTCTTTTCAAAAAATTCATAGGCACTTCTATCTAGTTTAGATAACTTTATTATTACTGTATCTCCTGTGTTAAAATATCCTTTTAAATTATCAGGAATAGATGGGTCTTCGTAACTTTTTACATCATTAAAAGAAAAGTCGAATGTTTTTCCATCAAAAAATTGATCATCAAAGAAAGGACTCCAGGGGTCTTCGAAAAAGGTATCTCCATTGAATTTGTATTGAAGTTTATAGGCATCGTATTGGTTGGGTGGATCACTAAGTGTAATCCATGAATATCCTTTGTCCGTTAAAGATCCACTTAATTTATAAAATAAATTTACAGGAGGAGAAGGTTGAGAAATCGTAGTTGATGAGGAATACGTCTTCCCTTCAAATGTCACTGTCAAGGTGTAGGTTTTTCCAATTTGACCCCAAATAGCTGTATTAAAAGAGGTGTAGGCGCAAAGGTGGTAATTTGCTAATTCCTCTGCAGGAATTCCAAAAATACTTGCGGCAATTTCTTCAGTTCCATCAGGAAGATTATCAGTACAAATTTCATCAAGCTGCACACTAGTTGAGCCATCACTTACTGAGACTATAGCACCAGATATGAAATTATTGAGATATGCCTCCAGATTTGTTGCTGAGTATATGTCATTTGATTTAGATAACAAAACAAGGGGCGGTGTATTGGTTTCAATATTTCCGTCAATTACGACCTGTTCACCATAATTGGGAATATCAATCTTCACTTCTTTCGAGCAAGCGCTTAAAAGAACACTAGATAAACATAAGAAAGA
>CAMATR010000342.1 GCA_945861175.1 Chitinophaga pinensis
ATCGTATCAATCGCTACTGTTGATTTACCAGTTTGACGGTCACCAATAATTAACTCACGCTGTCCTCGTCCGATTGGAATCATCGCATCGATGGCTTTCATACCAGTTTGCATTGGTTCCGTCACCGGTTGACGATAAATAACTCCTGGTGCCTTGCGCTCAATTGGCAATTCATAAAGCTCACCGGTAATTGGGCCTTTTCCGTCAATCGGATTTCCCAATGTATCAATTACACGGCCAACCATACCTTCACCAACCTTAACCGAAGCAATACGTCCAAGACGTTTCACAGTATCTCCTTCTTTAACAGCTGTTGAACGCCCCAACAATACAGCTCCAACATTGTCCTCTTCAAGATTTAATGCAATTCCTTGCAAACCTCCATCAAACTCAATCAACTCTCCATACTGAACACCATTCAATCCGTAAATACGTGCAATACCATCCCCTATCTGAAGAACGGTACCTACTTCTTTTAATTCAGCCTCAGAGCGAAATCCTGATAACTGCTCTCTTAATATTGCAGAAACTTCTGCTGGTTTTACATCTGCCATCTTTTATGGTTTTACCTTGACTCCACTTTGTGGATTATCGTGTTAAACGTTGTTTTAAATTTTTAAATTGACTGGACACTGAGGCATCAATTTGCTTGTCATCCATTTGAACAATGAATCCCCCAATAAGCGATTCATCAATAACTTCATTAATTTCAAATTGCCCCGTAAAAGAACCTTTCAGTTTTTCTAAGATTATTTCTTTTGTTGTGGCATTCAAAGCTTTCGCCGAAACGATTGTGACAGGTACAATACCTTTTATCTGCTTTAATTGTGTATTAAAAGACGAAGCTATTTCACCCAACATATATTCTCTCCGATTCTTTGCTATTAAATCGATAAACATTGTTGTCAAATTATCAAAATCAACAAACAATGATTTGAAAATGCTAATCTTTTTATCTGAGTTAACTATTGGAGAATTCAGTAAATTCAAAAAGTCTTTTTCTTCTTGGCAGATTTTAGCGACATAAGCCATGTCCGAAGCCACTTTGTCTTGTACTCCTTGATCCATAGCAAGTTCCAATAAAGCTTTTGCATACCTCGATGCTGCTTTTGTGCTCTTCATTTCCCCTAACTTAATTCAAGTTAATGTCTGCTGCCAACTTCTCAGCCAATGCTTTTTGCCTATCATCAGTAGAAAGCTCGCCGCGAACTACTTTTTCTGCAATTTCCAAAGAAAGTGAAGCTACTTGCGTTTTTAATTCCGCTATAGCTGATGCTTTTTCAGCTTCAATTGATAATTTAGCTGCAACAAGTACTTTTTCAGCTTCAGATTTTGCCGCTGCTTTAGCGTCCTGTACCATTTTAGTTGCTACCTCTTTAGCATCTTTAACTATTGCGTCACGCTCTGCACGCGCTTCTTTAAGAAGACTTTCATTTTGAGACTTCAACTCTTTCATCTCCGCTTTGGTTTGTTCAGCCAATTCGAGAGATTCCGAAATTTTACCTTCACGCTCGTTTACCATATCTAGGATTGGTTTCCAAGCATACTTACGAAGTAAAATAAGTAGTGCAATAAAGATAATAGACTGCCAAAAAAAGAGCCCAACTGAGAATTCACCTAGTAATTTTTCCATATCTTAAATTCAATGTTTTAATTCAAATAAAATCAGTGTCATTACCAACCGTAATGACACTGATTAACCTTTTAAACTGCGAATAACGCAGCAAATCCGATTCCTTCAATTAACGCTGCTGCAATAAGCATCGCTGTTTGAATTTTGTTAGTTGCTTCTGGCTGACGAGCGATAGCATCCATTGCTGAACCACCAATGCGTCCGATTCCGATACCTGCACCGATTACTACCAATCCTGCACCTACAATAGCTGGAATTTCCATTTTATTTATTATTTGAGGTTAAAAAATACAAATTAATGATGCTCTTCATGTTCTTCAACGGCAAAACCGAAATAAAGAGCTGTTAGCATCGTGAAAATATATGCCTGTAAAAAAGCAACAAGCAATTCAATAATATTTAAAAATAACGTAAGTCCAAGAAATGCGCCTTTTGCTCCCCAGTTGTGAAATACAAAAAGCAAACTTATCAATGATCCAAGTACGATATGACCTGCCAACATGTTTGCATACAAACGAATCATTAAAGCGAAAGGCTTAATAAATACACCCAATAGCTCTATTGGCGCTAAGATAATTTTCATTGGGACTGGCACGCCCGGCATCCAAAAAATATGCTTCCAATAATTCGCGTTAGCAGTTGTTTGTGTTATTATAAACGTGAGGATAGCCAAGGTAAAAGTAACAGCAATATTGCCTGTGACGTTAACCCCAAGAGGTGTCATGCCTACTAAATTCAGTGTCCAAATAAAGAAAAACACTGTCAATAAATAAACCATGTATTTTTTATGATGTTTATGCCCAATATTTGGAATAGCAATGTCGTCTCTGATAAACAACACTAGTGGCTCTATGAATTTAGCAGCACCAGTAGGAGCCAAAGATGACTTATATGATTTTGCAACACTTCTAAACAAGAAGAAAAGCAAAAGAGCCATTAACAAAGTGACGAAGACATTTTTAGTAATAGATAAATCAAGAGGTGCTGATGCGGTTGGGTGACCGTGAGCATTCAACTTCAAGTCGCCAGAAGCATTTGTTCGAAATATTTTCCCATGCTCATCCAACTTGTAATGATTTCCATTTGAAAGAACAACTTTGTGACCGTGCTCAAATTTAGATGACATAAAAACATGCAATCCATTATCCCAAAGTATGATAGGAAGTGGGAATCCATAATGTTTTCCTTCGCTATTATCTGAAAATATATGAAAATCATGCACATCTTGAGTGTGATGCTTAACATACTCACTCATTTCTGCTCTTTCCTTGTCTTCGGATGATTGCTGATTAAAAGTATCTTTCTTAGTTTCTAATTGAGTATTGCCAAAAACTAAATTAGAGTTCAACAAAAAAAGCACGAAAATAAAT
>CAMATR010000343.1 GCA_945861175.1 Chitinophaga pinensis
TACTTTATCTTTTTTGCAAGAAATAGCAAAGAACATTATCATGAAAGCTGAAAAAAAGTTGATTATTTTAGTTTTCATCTTTAATAAATAAAGGTTTGAAAGTTAACCATGATAATGCAGGAAGGAGAAAGGTAGGCATATAAAAGATTTTAAAGTAATCCATAAAATCGGCAGCACTGCTTCCCTCTGGAAAAATTGGATCTGGCTGAATCATTGCATAAAAGAATAGGCAAAGTGATGAAGAAGAAAGCACCATCGCTGTAGTAAAGTTACTCCAGTTGGAAGATTTAATAAATTTTGAAATAAAAACATTACAAAACGAAGTCCCAGTAGTTAATACAACAGATGTAAGCGTTATTTTCAAAATAACAAAACCATATATGAAGTCAACACTTAATTGACTGTACTTAGCAGTACTTAATATACCCAAAGAAACTAAAATCGAAAAAACTGCGGAAGTAATACTTAAAAGAAGAAATTTCAACATCAACTATTTTTTAGTAATTGGAATACTGTATGTAATGTTCATAATATCAGGAACGGAATCACTCTTTTTACCCACTTTGTGTTCGGCACGATTAACTGTAAATGTACCTGACAATGTGAGTTCAGATCCATTTTTCGTCAGTTTCATCGGAACCTTCTTCTCTTTACTAACACCCTTAATTGTAAACGCTCCGGATATAGTAAAACTTTCACCTGATTTTTCAATTTTTGAAGAAACAAACTTAATCTCTGGGAATTTTTCTTCATCAAACCATTCCTCTGTCAGCGCTTTTTTATTCATCATTCCATTACCTGTGCTGATAGAAGAAACAGGAATTGTAAAATTAAATTTAGATGAAGTAAGATCATTTTCATCGAAGGAGATGTTTCCCTTAAGTATTTTGAAAACACCTGAAGGATCTTTGCTCTTAAATTCAATATTGTAACCTGTCTTAATGGAGTAAGAAGGGGCCGTTTCCGTCACCGTCATCGCGGCAGAGAGAAAAAGAAGCAAAAATGCACTTACAGGATAGACTATTCTTTTCATACTTTTAAATTTTAGATTTTATTTTTAATCTCCTTCAAATTTCCTGCCAATACAAAAACCTAGTCTAAATTGACCTTTAGACCAACTTTCGAAAGTATAAGGGATAAACTGTGATTCAACGAATCCTTTAGAATTTGTAAGATTAATTGTAAAATTATGTCCAAAAGTAACCCATTCAAGGGCCACACCTAAACTATTCGTATTTTGTGTTCTAATTCCTTCATCTTGAAAAACATGGTAGTATTCTAATAATATTGCCAACTTTTTTGAAATTGGAAAACTAAATGCTCCACCCAAAGCAAAAAGTGTATTGACATCATCTTTAGCAACATAATTTCTATGCACTAATGTCGGATTAACAGCGATTGCAAATCGATTCCCTAATTTTCGGGTTATTGTTAATTGAGTTACATAAGCCAAACGATGTTGCCAATTCGGAAAACTATTCACTTGAGATAAATCAGCTGACGATTTCATATATGAATAAGAAGATGACGCAATTCCAGTTATGGAAATGGGACAACCCACTTTTTGTTGATGAATAATTCGATATTTTACAAAAACGTCCAACAATGAATTATATGGGTTTCCCGTACCCTTGCACCTTCCAAATCCGACCATAAAATTATTTGATACACCATATTCAAAAGCGAAACGAATATCTGATGCATTATCAAATCCATAAAGTGATTGGACTCCACCGTCCGATCCTGCAATGTCTCCAAATCGGTGCTCGACCCTAAATTCCAGCACCCCTTTTCGCAATGTTTCATTTGAATGACCGTTTATTACACGGGTAGATTCGAATGTAGATTCCACAACATTTGTATCTTCTTCAAAATCAATATATTCTACATATAGGTCTGACGAATCTATAATACTATTGTCTATCTGAGAAAATAACTTAACATAAAAAAGAGTTAACACAAGAAATAAAAGCAAAGTTCTTTTCATAAAGACAAAGATATTATTATTCAACTGCATGTTTTAACTTAAACAATTTTTTAACATTTGTGTTTCGTTTTATTTATGTAATACCAAAATTACTTATGTTAGTATTTGGAATAAGAATCGGAAATAACGATAAAATAGATTGTAATTAAAATTAAAAGATGTTTGGATCTGATATGATGGCGAAACTTGCTCAAATGAAGCAAATAGCGGAAGATAGTAAAATGAGGCTTGAATCTAAAATAATTCAAGGAGAAAGTGGCGGTGGCCTTGTTATCGTTTCGTTAAGTGGAAATAGGGAAATAAGATCTATTAAAATTAATACAGATAAAAACTAATGGATAAAGAAGATTTGGAAGATTTACTTTGTGTAGCTTTTAAAAGAGCTATGGAACAAGTAAATAAATTGAACGAAGAGGAAGTAGCTAATTCGACAAAAGGATTATTCGCAGGATTATAAAATGACTAAAAAAGAAATAAGAATCCTTTTCAAAAAAAAGCGATTGGAGTTATCTTCAAATGACTTGGAGGAAAGATCCAATCTTATTAGTGAATCTGTGTTTAATTTTTTTCAGTTGCAAGGAAAGCAAATCAGTCTTTTTCTTCCAATTGAGCATCAAAAAGAAATAAATACTTATAGAATAATTGAGAAAGGACTTGAAGCTGGTTGTATCATAGCTTTGCCAAAGATAGATGAGGATGGAATAAACCTCATACATTATCAATTTGAAGATAATGACCAAATAAAAAATAACACTTATGGCATTCCTGAACCCCAATTTGGAAGATTGATTAAAAACGACCAGTTTGATTGCGTTTTCGTGCCTCTGTTAGCATTGGATTCAAAAGGCAATAGGGTTGGTTATGGCAAAGGATTCTATGACCGTTTTTTAAAGAAATGTCGCCCTGATAGTCTTTTTATTGGTTTACACTTATTTGAAGATATCATCGAAATTACAGATCTAGATATACATGACATACCCCTCCATTTTTGTGTTACTCCTCAAGTAGTGATGGAA